>CAISJH010000441.1 GCA_903885585.1 uncultured beta proteobacterium | reverse complement strand
TGCCGACGGCATCGGCCTGGACGGTCTGGCCCGCGGCTGGGCGCATGTGGAGCGCGCCACGCGCGACGGCAGCGACCGCGAAGCCCGCTGGCAGATGATGAGTGCCAGCATGCAAGGCGCGATGGCTTTTCAGAAGGGCCTGGGCTGCGTGCACTCGCTGAGTCACAGCCTCGGGGGCGTGAATCCGAGGCTTCACCACGGCACGCTGAATGCGATGTTCCTGCCAGCGGTGTTGGCCTTCAACGCGTCGGCCGAGTCCATGCAGCGAGAGAAGCGGCTGCAGCGCATGGCCCAGTCGATCGGCATCGGTTCCTGCGATACCCGTGGCACTGAACTGGCGGAAGCTTTGCGTGAATTGAACGCCCGGCTGGGGCTGCCCAGCGGCCTGGCTGCCATGGGCGTGACAGCCGATCTCTTCGAGCGAGTGATCGACGGCGCCATGGCCGACCATTGCCACAAGACCAACCCCCGCCTCGCCACCCGGGACGACTACCGCGAGATGCTGCAGGCGTCCATGTGAACCGCGCCACTCTGGTTGTAACTGTCCATCCCCGCTCCAGCATTTGAGCACTTGCCCATGAGTACACCTTCCATCGGCCCCCTGTTCCACATGATCGCCGGGGCTCCGGACCCGGTGGCGCCCTTCAGCCATGCGGTCGAGCAAGACGGCTGGGTGTTCCTGACTGGCCAAATGCCCTTCACCGGAACCGCCAACGACTCGCCCTACCCCGAGGGCATAGCGGCGCAGACCCACCAGGTGTTCGCCAACCTCGGCCGCGTGCTGGAAGGCATCGGGCTCGGGCTGGAGCATGTCCTCAGCGCACGTGTGTTCCTGCTGCACTTTGACCGCGACTACGGCGCCATGAATGCGGTCTACCAGACCTACTTTGCGCCAGGGCGGCGGCCTGCGCGCACTTGCGTGGGCGTCAGCGGCTTGGCGCGCGGCGCGCTGATCGAGATCGACTTCGTGGCGCGTCGGCCGGCTGCTGCGCCCGACTCGGCACCCTGAAACGAGAAAGGCCCGGGGGTCTCCCGGGCCTCGGTCTCTGCGCGAGGAGACGGCCGCTACGGGCCACCCCCTGATCAGTGGTGCGTACCGTCGAAGAACTGCTCGTCTTCGGTGGAGCCCTTGAGCGCGGCGGTGGAGGCCAGGCGTTCGATGGTGGTGGTGACGGCGTCGAAATAGCCCGTGCCCACCTCCCGCTGGTGCTTCACGGCGGTGAACCCGCGCTCGGCTGCCGCGAATTCCTTCTGCTGCAGTTCCACGAAGGCGGTCATGTTCTGGCGCGCATAGCCGTACGCCAGATCGAACATGCCGTAGTTCAGCATGTGGAAGCCCGCCAGCGTGATGAACTGGAACTTGTAGCCCATGGCGCCCAGTTCACGCTGGAACTTGGCGATGGTGGCGTCGTCCAGGTTCTTCTTCCAGTTGAAGCTGGGGCTGCAGTTGTAGGCCAGCAGCTTGCCCGGGAACTTCTCGTGGATGGCGTCCGCGAACTTCTTGGCAAAGGCCAGGTCGGGCGTGCCGGTCTCGCACCAGATCAGGTCGGCGACCTCGGCATAGGCGAGGCCGCGGCTGATGGCCTGGTCGATGCCCTTGTGGGTGCGGAAGAAGCCTTCCACGGTGCGCTCACCCGTCAGGAAGGGGATGTCGTTCTCGTCCACATCGCTGGTGACGAGGTCAGCGGCT
>CAISJH010000440.1 GCA_903885585.1 uncultured beta proteobacterium | reverse complement strand
CCCTCGGGTATAGTGGTTCGATGTTCGATGTGCTGGTCTACCTGTACGAAACCTACTGGCGCCCCGACGCCTGCCCCGACCACCATCAGCTCACCCGCAAGCTGTCTGCGGTGGGTTTCGAGTCGGAGGAGATCCAGGAGGCCCTGAGCTGGCTGGAAGGCCTGTCCTCCAGCGCCCAGGCGGTACACGAGTACGAGGATGCCCGCAGCCTGCGCGTCTACACCGAGGCCGAGCGAGAGTTGCTGGGCGAAGAGTGCGTGGGCTTCCTGTGCTTCCTGGAGTCTGCTGGCGTGCTGACACCTGCGCTGCGCGAGATGGTGATCGACCGCGCCTGCGCCGTGGGCGCGGGCGGGATGGACCTCGAAGAGTTCAAGATCATCATCCTGATGGTGTTCTGGAGTCTGGGCGAGGAGCCCGACGCCCTCATCCTGGACGAACTCTTCGTTGCACCCGAAGACCGGCTGATCCACTGACCCCACGGGTCACGGCCGCGTGCGGCGGCTGCGCTCAGGAGCGCAGCCGCTCCGGATGGGCGTTGAGCTGATCCAGTGCCGCGCGTGTGGCGCGCACTGTCAAGGCTTCATCCTGGGCAGGCGCCAGGAGGCCGGCCTGGAGGTAACCTGCCAACCGGCGCTGCTGGAACAACTTGCAGCGGCCGTCTGGCGCCACAAACAGCGAGAGCTCCTTGCGCAAGCCGTGCCAGACCAGCTGCAAGGGCTGTTCGCTGCCATCCTGCTGGCTGAGCACATACCAGGTGCCGACCTGCAACTCCCGCGCCCAGGCCTGCATCGCAGGCAACGGATCCTCTCCGCCCTCCGTGACCACTTCGAGTTCGGCACCGACGGAGCCGGGGATGTCGCGGATCAGGTCCTGATCGATGGTGATGTCGGCGGCGTCGGGCATCATCTCCTCCAGCGACTCCAGCTGCTCCATCAAGTCGTGCAGCTGCCGCTGGGGGATGGGAGCCGCCTTGGCCGTGAATCCTGCTGCGAGGGAGTCGTTGAGCTGCTTGATCAGCTCTTCCTGTCGCGCCGCAGCGATACCCGCCGCGGACATGCCGTCGCGCAACGACTTCAACAAGACAGGCAGGCGGCGCAGCACGTCGGCACGCTCTTCCCGCGTGACCTTGGCACCGGCAGACCAGATGAGATCGGCCGCCACACGCTTCATGGCCCGCGCCTGATCGCCCGCAGTCCCTTGACCGACCGCCACGGTGGCCAGCACATCCGCCCAGACGTCAAAGAGGAACTGCCGCACACCTTCCTGGACGGGCATCTCCTCGAGCATGCGACGCAGCTCGATGGTGTACTGGATGGCCAGGGTCTCGCGTTGCTCCAGTTGCTGGGCCAGCGACACGCCCTTGCGGCTGTTCTCGTTCTGTTCTCGGAAGTAGGTCTCGAGGAACTTCTCGAACTCGTTGAGCACGGTCTGGAAGACGCGCCGACCCGTATCGGGATAGGCCTCCACCACCTGCACGATACGCTTGACCTCCAGGCCGAGCACGTCATCTTCGGCCGTGGCTTCGGTGCCGAAACCCATGACGCAGGCACCCATGCGATCGATCAGCTTGCGGGCCGGGTGGTCGAGCGTGGCAAAGAAGTCCGGCTCGGTGACCGCCACGCGCAGCACCGGCATCTGCAACCGCGCAAACCAAACCCGCATCGCGGGGGGCAAGCGGTCTTCGGTCAGGATGCTCTGGAACAGCAAAGCCACGATCTCGATGGTGGTTCGCTCCTCCTGGGTGGCAGCCGCCCGCTTGAGATCCTGCCTCTGCAGCTCGATCTCCTGCATCAGCACAGGCGCGGTGTACAAGGCCGACACCTGAGCCTGAGCCCCGGG
>CAISJH010000439.1 GCA_903885585.1 uncultured beta proteobacterium | reverse complement strand
TACGCCTGCGCGTGCTGGCGGCGCGTGAGCGGCAGCAGCAGCGCCAAGGGCAGCCCAACGGCACGCAAGACGCCGCCCGCCTGGCCGAACAGGCCACCATGGACGCAGCGGCCCGCACCTTCCTGCTCAAGGCCGCCGAACGACTGGGCTGGTCAGGCCGCGCCATGCACCGCGTGCTCAAGGTGGCCCGCACCATCGCAGACCTGGCGGGCACGGACACGATCAGCGTCGAGCATGTGGCAGAGGCCGTGCAGTACCGACGGGGGCTTTCCACTTGACTTTCCCCAGCATCCAGGCGCTGCGCAGCCCCGCCTCCCGTTCCATAGATGCAGCTCTGACAATCGAAAGGCATATACTTATGCATATCTCATGGCTGCCGAATTGCCTCATGCCCGTCACCGCACGACTCTTCACCAATGGCCGTAGCCAGGCGGTTCGCTTGCCCAAAGGCTTCCGGTTTGAAGGCGTGCGGGAGGTGAGCCTGGAGCGCGAGGGCGAGGCCATCATCCTGCGGCCTGTGCCACAGCGCTCCATCAAGACGCTGATCGAGAGCCTGTCAAAGTTCGAGAACATGCCCGAGCGCGAGCAACCCGCGCATGCCGATCGGCGTGAGGCGCTCTGATGCGCTACATGCTGGACACCAACATCTGCATCTACGTCATCAAGCAGGCGCCAGCCACCGTGCTGCGCAAGTTCAGGCAGCACGAGGCCGAGGGGTTGGGTGTGTCTGCCATCACGGCTGCCGAGTTGGCCTTCGGTGTGGCGAAGTCAGGTTCCCGGCGAAATCGGTCCGCCCTGGACGAGTTTCTCAGCGCGCTGGAGATTGCACCTTTCGATGCCGAGGCGGCCCGGATCTACGGCGACGTGCGCTCGGATCTGGAATCGCATGGCATCCCGATCGGCCCCTTGGACACCCAGATCGCCGCTCATGCCCTGAGCCTGGATGTCACGCTGGTGAGCAACAACCTGCGCGAGTTCGACCGTGTGACGGGCCTGCGGTGTGCGAACTGGGCGCTGGAAACGTAAGAGTCTGTGAGATGCCTGCGTACGCCCTCTCGGGTGCACAGGAGCACGTTCAAACGTTCTGAGACGCCGAGTGAGCACCCACCCAAGCCATGTCGGGGTCACGCGCCAGGAATTGACGGCTGTGGCATCGTCCTCCCATGAACAGACGTTGGGCGATAGGGGCGTTGTCGGCTTGCGGGCCGTGGGCGTGGGGCTCGATCGCGCGCGCCAACCCGCAGGCCGAGGCGTTGATCCGGCAAGGCGGCGTGGTGGTGGTGTTCCGCCACGCCGACGCGCCCGGCACCTTCGACCCGCCGGGGTTCAGCTTGAACGACTGCAGCACGCAGCGCAACCTGGGGCCTCACGGCCGCGAGCAGGCGCGGCAGATCGGTCAGTGGTTCGCCCAGCGCGGCTTGAAACCGCAGGCCGTGCGCTCCAGCCCCTGGTGCCGCTGCCAGGACACGGCGCGTCTGGCCTTTGGCGCCGCCGAAGTCTGGCCGGCGCTGGGTTCCACCGTAGGGGTGTCGCCCGAGGACACCACGGCGCGCACCGCACAGTGGCGCCAGGCCTTGCAGGCCGCCTCGCGCCGGCGGCCAGGCTTTGAGGTATGGGTCACGCACCAGTTCGTGATGTCCGCCATGACGGGCCGCTCGGCGGCTTCGGGCGAGGGCTGGGTCATCGGCCCTGGGCCCGACGGCGCCGCGCAGATCCTGGCTACCCTGCCACCCGACCTTAGCTGAGCCTGGGGCCCAGCAGCAGCGCTGGGATTGGTCAGGCGGACACGTCCGGGCCCGGCAGGGCTTGCTGCAGAAGTTCTTCGAAAGTCTTCACCACGCGCGCATCGGCCCAGCGGGCCCACGGCCCCGATACAGGCGCAATGACCCAAGCGCGGTCTGCCTGCTGCAGCATCTGCAGCGTGTCAGGGTGATGCCCGACAGCCCAGACCTCGTCCAGCTGCCGATCCTGCCCGTCCTGCCGCAACCGCTCCACGATGTGGCTCTTGCATGGGGTCGGGCCGTCCCGGGCTTTCAATGGCAGGAAAGCCGGGTTGATCCGAAACTCTCCCGTGCAAACCTCGCCATCGAACTGCAGCGTGTGGGCGATGGCAAAGTCGGCAAACACCCGCTTGCGCAGGATGTCGGCGGCCACGAAAGGACTGCTGCTGACCACACCCACCATGAAACCGGCCCGGCGCATCTGGTTCACCCACTCAATCACGCCAGGGCGCAGCGCAACCGCGTGCGCCACACGCTCGAACTGGCGCCGGTGCACAAACCGGAAGATCTGCGCCGTCTCGGCCGTGAAGTCGGGACTGCCGGCCTCGGCACCTGCCCGTTGTTGCTCCAGCGCGCTCAAGGTCCCCGTGGCCCTGGCCAGTTCCTCGGGATAGGAGGCAGGCGCGATGATGCCAGCCAGATCCAGCAGCAGCAGCCGCGTGCGGCCCCGCCGGCGGCTGAGGATGTAATCGATCGAGGCGGTGGCCTGGCGCTGGCTCTCGTACATGGCTGTGATCTGTTCCACATGGAGCCGGCCAGCCTGTCGGGCGCGTACGTAGATCACCCTGGACACTTCGTTGGCCATCGCCGTCAGGTCCAGCAGGGGCTGGCTGTCATGCTGCAACGAGCCGATGTCCACTTCCTGAAGCGCTGCCCCTGCTCGATGTGCATCGATCAGCAGCCCGATGTCCACGCCGTAGCCGTCCTCGAACTCCAGCGGCATCAACAAGACCTTGCGGGCGGCGATCAGCCCACCCAGAGGTTGGTCATACTTCGCCAGCTCCGGGAAGAACACGCGCAACATGGGCTTGGCCGTCAGCTCGGTGACCCGGCCTCCGCCGCGACCGAACCGCGCCTTGACAAAGTCGGCCCGACCGTGGGCGATGGGTTGCGCAAGACTTGTGATGATGCCCTCGCGCAGGCCCGCCAGATCGCCGTCCAGGTACACCAGGAATTCGAACCGGCTGGCCAGCAGCCCATCGCGCATGGACGCGCCCTTGCCCAGCAAGGTGCTGGTGATGACGGTGGCGCCCGCCTCGCGCGCCAGCCGAGCGGTGTCGTCAATCGAGCTGTCGTCCACCACGATCACTTCGCCCGTGGCGGGGTCGGACAAGGCGTAACGCACCACATCAGCGATGCGCGCCGCCTCGTTCAATGCGGGAATGATCACGCTCACGCAGGCCCTGGGCGGCGCAACCTCGATCTGCGCCCTTGGCTCCCCGGCTATTTCAGGGGTTTCAATGGCCAGGGGCGGCGGCAAGCGCATGCGCAGCAGGCGCCGCCAAGTGCCTGACAGCCAGCGCAACAGGTCCTGGAGATTCATCGCTCAGCTCGCGCAGGCCGATCTTCTGAAGCCAAATACTGTGTTGGCGCCGGAGGCGACGACGCGCCTGCACCCTCCTGGGCGCCAGCGCCTGGATAGAGCAACATGGCCAACTCGTCGTACATCGAGCGCGTGATGAGCCGCGAGAAGGCGCTGGCCATCAGGGCGCAGGCCATCAGGCTCAGCACCATGGCGTGGCCGGACACCATCTCCATCACGATGATGAAGGCCGTGATGGGCCCGCCCGTGGTGGCAGCCAGAAAGCCCACCATCCCCAGCGCGATAAGCGGGATGGCGGCATCCCCAGTCAGCCCGTTGACCCAGGCGATGTCATGCCCGATGCCCGCCCCGATGGCCAGCGACGGCGCGAAGACTCCAGCAGGCACGCCGCTCCAAGCCGAGATCCAGGTGGCGCAAAACTTCAGCAGCGTGTAGACGCCCGGCAGGTCGGACTGACCCTCCAGCAACTGCCGCGTGGTGAGGTAACCCGCACCGGCCGTGGCGCCGCCCGTCACGAAGCCGATGACGGCCACCGCCAGACCGCAGGCTGCCGCAAACCTGTAGGGGTAGCGCGAACGCCAGCTTGTGAAGCGGTCAGGCAGGCCGCGCGCCGACACCACGATGAGGCGGGCAAACAACCCGCCTGCCAGGCCCGAGCACACGGCCACCAGCAGCCCCGGCCACCACAGACTCCAGGACATCTGCTGCACCCGCAGGCGGCCAAAGTAGGTTTCGTTGCCAAACACGGCCACCGACACCAGGCCGGCCAGCACGATGGCGGCGATCACCCAAGTCGAGTGCGACAGACCGCGCCGGCGAGTGAGCTGCTCCAGCGCGAAGACGATACCGCCCAGCGGCGTGTTGAAGGCAGCAGCGATGCCGGCCGCAGCACCGGCCACCATGAGGTCATGGGCGTCCAGACCTGAGCGGGGTGACAACCATCGCTGTGCCGCGCTCATGACCCCGGCGCCCACCTGCACGGTCGGTCCTTCGCGCCCTATGGACAGCCCTGCCAGCAACCCACCCGAGACCAGGGCAATCTTCTGGAACGACATACGCAGGCTGACCAGCGCGCTGCGCTGGGCGTGCCCAAGCCGCTCGTCCAACGCCCGCATCACTTGCGGGATACCCGAGCCCGCGGCTGCCGGAGCGTATCGCCGCGTGAACCACAGCACTGCGACGGTGAGCAACGGTGTCCAGACGAGCACCAGGTAGCGCCCCGCGGAGTCCCAGCCTTCGAGCGCACGAAAACCCTCGATGGCCAACTCGGCCAGCAGAGTGAAGCCGACAACGACCGCACCGGTCAGAACGGCAAAACCCAGCAGCACGGCCCGGTCGGCCCAGTGAGGTCCGAACTTGAGCTCCTGCTGCAGCCTGCGCCAAAAGTCGGGATGGATCTGGCGCAGTTCGCGTGTGCCGCGCGCCCAGGCCCAACGGGCCCCGCGCCAAGCCGAGTGTGCCGACCTCCAGGGTTCTGCCAGCGGTGATGTGGACCTCACGGGAGGATGCCAACTTGGGACGACATGTCCTCATCATATGGGCACAAATACAATTTGTCCCCTGGGGTGTGTCCCAGGCTCGCTTCGCCTACATCTGTGCGAGCGGGATACCCGCGCCGCTCTCGTCAGGGTCCAGCAATGCGATCAAGGTGCCGAGGTCGCGGTCCAGCCGCTCGAGCGTCTGCGGGTCCAGCCGTGCCAGGGCATCGGGCAGGACCCCGGCGAAAGGGCCTGGCACCCGCTTGAGCACTTCCCGACCAGCCGACGTCACGCACAACTGCACCGCACGGCGGTCCGGCCCGTCCCGGTTGGCCTGCACCAGGCCCTGCTGCAGCAAGGCCTTCACTACGTTACTGGTGGTTGTCTGGTGGATGTCCATGTCTCGCGCAAGGGCTCCCACACCGATACCAGGGCGTCCTGCGACGATGCTCAGCGCCCAGATTTGAGCTCCCCCAAGGCCTGCCTTGCGCTCCACGTCCCTGAAGTGCGTCTTGACGGCGTTGAACACCAGCCGGAAGCGTCGCAGCACGCGGACGGTGGAAGGCGGACTTCTATCGTCGGGCAGGGCGTGCAAAACCTCAGGCATTGCGCTGGAGGTTTGGTCGTTGGTTGGGGCCTTGCCGTGTCTTCTGGGCATGGGCAGATGATAGGAGCGGCCTGTGGTCTGCGCGGCAGGACGGCGATGCAAAAAAAGCGGGGCCCGTGAGGGCCCCGCAAAAAGCGGCTCCTGACCGCACCACTTGGATGGAAGGTCGTTGTGGCCAGCAAATAATATGGCTACAAATGTAGTTGTCAACCGGGTTTTCTATTGATGCGCACTGCCGGCCAGAGTGCGACGCTGCGTATCGCCGTGAGTGAATGCCACGGCGCCGTTCACTCCATCGGTTCCCAACCAAGGAAAGGGCTGTGCGATGTACAAAACCGTGCTGTTGGCCTACGACGGCTCCGAAGCCGGGCAGAAAGCGCTGCTGGATTGCCGCGAGATCGTGCAGTGGAGCCACGCCGAGCTGCGGCTGATTGCCGTGATGCCGCGACCTGTCACCTCCGTGGCGGCCGAGGGTTGGGTCTACACGCAGGAGGCCGATGTGGCCCAGCGCGACCGCCACCAGGCCGTGCTGGACAGCGGCCTGGAGCGCTTGCGCGAGGCCGGCCTCAATGCCGAGGGTGAACTCGTGCAGGGCGACTCGGTGGAAGAGATCGCAAACTGCGCCAGCCGTATCAGCGCCGACCTCATCGTGGTGGGCCACAAGCACCTGGACAGCTGGACCGAACGCTGGTGGCGCGGCTCGGTGTCCAAGGCCTTGATCGAGCAGGCGCACTGCAGCGTGCTGGTGGCTATCACGCGTTGAAGGGCCAGGACCGGCCGCATCTCCGCGAACCCCGTCACCCTACCGATCCAGGCGTGAACGCATTGCTCACGATCAGCACCTGCCAGCCGTTCGACTGCAACATCCCAACAAGGGGGTTACCCGGCCCGTAGCGGGCGGGATGCACCAAAGCGGCGTCAGGCCTCTGCGCCCCTCTCACCAACATGGGAGGTGACATGCCACTGGAGCCGCACGCCCAATCAGCTCAGGCGGTGCTCGCGGAATCAGGCTCTTGCGCCTACGGGCTGAGCTTGGCCGAGGCAGCCATGCGCCTGCGGCAGTTCGGGCCCAACGCCCTGCCCATGGCCAGGGGGCCAAGTCTGGCGGTCGTCGTGTGGCACCAGTTCAGGAGCCCGCTCATTGCCGTACTCCTGTTGGCAGCGGGGCTCTCCCTGGCCTTGCGATCGTGGACTGACGCCGGGTTCATCCTGGCCGTGCTGTTGCTCAACGCCGCCATCGGCGGCGCCCAGGAGTACCGCGCGGAGCGATCCGCGATGGCATTGCAAAAGCTGATCGCCTTGCGGTGTCGCGTCGTGCGCTCGGGCGATGTAGTCGAGATGGCGGCGGACGACCTGGTGCCGGGAGACTTGGTGCTGCTGGAGCCTGGCGTCAAGGTGCCGGCTGATCTGCGACTGCTGGATGGGCAAGGCCTGGCGGTAGACGAGTCGCTGCTGACCGGTGAATCGCTGGCGGTGCGAAAGCAGGCCGATGCCCAGGTGGCCGCGGGTGCGGCGCTGAGTGAACGCATCAACATGGCCTACGCAGGCAGTTGGGTCAACGCCGGCCGCGCCCGCGGCGTGGTAACCGCCACAGGTGCCCGTACCGAGTTGGGCCGGATCGCCTCGGCCGTGCTGGGGCACGAGCCTGCCAAGGCGCCGCTGGTGGTGCGGATGGAGCGCTTCACCCGGCGCATGGCACTGGTCATCGGCGTAGCGGCAACGCTGTTGGCACTCGTGGCACTGGTCCGCGGTGCAACCTGGCACGAGGTGCTGATGCAGGCCATTGCGCTGGCGGTGTCGGCCATTCCTGAAGGCCTGCCCGTGGCGATGACGGTCGCACTGGCGGTCGGCATGCAACGCATGGCCAGGCGCGGCGTGATCGTCAGGCGCCTGGTCGCGGTGGAAGCCCTGGGATCGTGCACCTACATCGCATCCGACAAGACCGGCACTTTGACCGTGAACCAACTCACGGTGCGCCAACTGCAGTTTCCGCAACAAGCCCCCTGGCAAGTGACGGGCGAGGGCCTGGAGCCGGCAGGTGTGGTCATATCGCCTACGGGCAGCACCGCAAGCGCGCACGATCATCGGGTGACGACGCTCGCACGGGGCGCGGTGCTGAACAACGAGGCCACCCTCGCGCGGCACGATGGTCAATGGCTCGGCACGGGTGACAGCGTGGACCTGGCGCTGTTGGTGCTGGGTCACAAGGTGGGGCTGACACAGGCTCAGTGCTGGGTCGAGTCGCCGCCATTGGCCGTCATTCCCTACGAGCCAGGAAATCGTTGCGCGGCAAGCCTGCACCGTGCGCCAGCAGGCAGCCAGGCCTATGTGAAGGGTGCAGTTGAAACCCTGCTGCCCATGTGCACGCAGATGAACACGGCTGAAGGGTCACGCCCCATCGACCGGGCCGCGATCGAACTCCAGGCGCAGGCTCTATCAGCACAGGGTTATCGCGTGCTCGCCTTTGCCGACGGCCCGGTGGCCCTGCCCTCGGACGGGGGCTTTGGCTTGCCTCAGCTCACGCAACTGCGGTTTGACGGCCTGGCCGCCATGAGCGACCCGCCCCGGCCTGAGGCCCGCGCGGCCGTGGAGAACTGCCGGCGAGCCGGCATCACCGTAGGCCTGGTCACGGGTGACCATCCTCTGACGGCACTGGCCGTGGCCCAGGACCTGGGCCTGGCGGTCAGCGTCGAGGAGGTGATCACGGGCCCGCAATTGGCTGCAGCCCGATCCCAGGGGCAAGGGGCATTTGAAGACTTGTGCGCGTCCCGTCGGGTGTTTGCACGGGCGGAGCCGCAGCAGAAGCTCGAAATCGTCAAGGCCTTGCAGCGGCAAGGGCACTTTGTGGCCGTCACGGGAGACGGCGTCAACGATGCGCCCGCCCTGCGTGCTGCACAAGTGGGCGTGGCGATGGGCATGCGCGGCACAGACGTGGCCCGCGAAACCTCGGACATCGTCCTGACCGACGACAACTTCGCCTCCATCGTGGCGGGCATCGAGGAGGGGCGGATTGCCTATGGCAACGTGCGCAAGGTGATCTTCCTGCTGGTCTCCACGGGCGCTGCCGAGATCGTGCTGTTCACTCTGGCCGTCTTCAGCGGCTTGCCACTGCCGCTGATGGCCGCGCAACTGTTGTGGCTGAACCTCGTGACCAACGGCATCCAGGACGTGGCGCTGGCATTTGAGCCGGCTGAAGGGGGCGAGTTGCAGCGGCCCCCGCGACCACCTGGCCAGGGCGTCTTCGACAGGCTGATGATCGAGCGGGTGGTCTTGTCGGGCCTGGTAATGGGGACCGTGGCTTTCCTGGCCTACCAATGGCTTCTCACGCGTGGGCTTGATGTCGAAACTGCACGCAACAGCGTCCTGCTGCTGATGGTGCTCTTTGAAAACCTGCAGGCCTTCAACAGCCGTTCGGAAACGCTCTCAGTCTTTCGGCACAACCCGTTACGTAACCGGCTTCTGCTGGTCGGCACGCTGGCCGCACAGGCCCTGCACATCGCGGCGATGTACACGCCCGGCCTGCAACAGGCTCTGGGCCTGCAGCCAGTGCCCTTGTCCCATTGGCTTGAACTGCTGCTGCTCGCCCTGACGTTGCTGGTCGCCATGGAAGCGCATAAGCTGTGGACGACAGGTCAGGCCATGGGCAGATGACCGTTGTGCGAAACTGACTCTGGGTGCTCGCCACTACTGGCAAGCAGGTTGGGTGAAGGTCGGGCCGCCTCACTGATCGGCTGAGCCGTCTGTGGAGTTTGACCCTTGTCCCATCCTTTCCTGCCTTGGATCGCCGCCAGTCTCTTTGCGCTGGCGGTGCTGCACACCTTCAGCACCAAGTTCTTCGAGCATCTGGCCCATACGCGACCGCGTCATGCGGGCCTCTGGCACCTGCTGGGCGAAATCGAGGTCGTCTTCGGCTTATGGGCGATGGTGCTGGCCGTGACCATGTTCTCTCTGGTGGGCAAGACCAGCACGCTGGAATACCTGGAAAGCCGGAATTTCACCGAACCCCTGTTCGTGTTCGCGATCATGGTGGTAGCCGGCACCCGGCCCATTCTCCAGGCCTGCGGCGTGCTGGTTCACCATACAGCGCGCGCCGTGCCGCTGCACACCGGCATGGTCACTTACTTCCTGCTGCTTTCGGCCGTACCGCTGCTGGGTTCACTGATCACGGAGCCCGCGGCCATGACACTGGCCGCACTGATGCTGAGAGACACGGTGTTCTCGGGCGTGGTGAGCGAACGCCTGAAGTACGCCACGCTCGGGGTCCTGTTTGTCAACGTGTCCATAGGTGGCACGCTCACCCCCTTTGCTGCACCGCCCGTGCTGATGGTCGCGGCTACGTGGCAGTGGGATCTTGCGTTCATGCTGCAGCACTTTGGCGGCAAGGCCACGCTGGCCGTGTTGATCAATGCGACGCTGCTGACGCTGCTCATGCGCAAGGAGTTGTCGCGCGTGGGGCAACCCGACAAAGTGCAATTGTCCGTCCCGCCCGTCCTGGTGGCTGTGCACTTGGCGTTCCTGCTGGGAGTTGTCGTGTTCGCGCACCACCCCGTGGTCTTCATGGGCTTGCTTCTGTTCTTCATTGGCTACGCCACGGCCTACGCGGCCCACCAGGACCGTCTGATTCTTCGTGAGGCTTTGCTGGTGGCTTTTTTCCTGGCTGGTTTGGTGGTGCTGGGAGGACAGCAGGCGTGGTGGCTGCAACCGCTGCTCATGGGGCTGAGCGCGGACACGGTGTTCTACGTCGCCACCGGGCTCACCGCCATCACGGACAACGCCGCGCTGACCTACCTCGCCTCACTGGTTCCTGGGCTGAGTGATGAATTCAAGGTGGCCATCGTCGCAGGAGCGGTGACAGGCGGCGGGCTGACCGTGATCGCCAACGCGCCCAATCCGGCAGGCGTCGCGATTCTCAAAGGGCGCTTCGACGAGGGTGCAGTGAATCCAGGAAAACTGCTGCTGGCAGCAATACCCCCCACTGTGATCGCCGGGTTGGCGTTTCGTCTCCTGTAACGGTGCGGCAAGATCACGTGACCCGCGCCCTGAACCCGGGCAGGGCCGTGGTTCAGTGGATCACAGCGCCCTGGTACCTTCGGTGCCCGAACCCGGCGCCGGTCTGGCAAACCGAAACACCGCAAAACCCAGCACCATCGCCAGCGGCGCGTCCACAAACGTGGTGTAGACCAGCCAGGCGTCCTTGCTGAGCCACTGCGTGGCCAGCAGGTTCAGCCCGGCCATGGTCAGACCCAGCAAGGCCATGCCCAAGGCCAGGCGGCGCGCATCCACCGGCATGCCAATGAGGTAGCGCGCCAGGCGCGCGCCGAAGTAGCGCCCCCGGTTGAACAACGCGTCCGCCAGGATCAGGCTGGCGATCAGCACCCCCAGGATGCTACCCTTGAGCTGCACCATGCGCTCGTCCTGAAACCACAGCGAAAACCCGGCCGACAGCAGCAAGGTAAACACCCCGAACATCGCCAGCCCGCCCAGCAGATCGGCCTTCACAAAGCGCTGCAGCAGCACCACCGCCAACCCGGCACCGGCCCCCACCAGGGCCGCGGTGGTGAGGTTGCCCGTGACCTTACCCACCACAAAGAACAGCACGCCGAGAGCGATGTCCACCAGCAGCGAGGGCTTGTTGCGCGCCCATTGCGCAGCGTCGCGCTTCTGTTGCTCCTGCATCTGCTGCTCGCGCTGCGCGTCCATGGGGCCCTGGCTCTGGAGCATGGGCCACATGAGCGTGCGGCCCGGGTGGCTCTCATGGACCAGCACGCCATTGACGTGCACCGCAATGCCGGTGTTCCACCAGTTGATGTAGCCGGTTTCCACCTCCAGCTGGGCGCCGTCGGGCAGCACATGCCTCAAGCGGTGATTGCGGTAGTCCAGGGAAGCGCCGATCACGGCGGTCTCGTCGCGGGCCAGCTCCTGCGCCCCGCGCATCAGCCGGCTGCGCCAGCTCTTGAAGCCCGTCTCGATGAGCACGGTGAAGGCCTCCCCCTGGACGGAGAAGGGCCGGCGGTAGGTCCAGAGGTTCATGCTGCGATTCTGGCTGGCCGTGGACCCCAAGGTGCGCGTGGGGCCACACCCGCAGGTGCCGACGCGCGGGTTGCTGCGGTGCGCAGAGAACTCACGGCTGGAGGCCCAGCAGCTGGGCCGACTTGCGCGGGTGGGCCAGGTTCACCCTCCCCTTGCGCTCGGCCCCGTCCAGGATGGCCTGTCGCACCTGGGCCACGGTGAGCTCGGGCTTCAAGGCAAAGAGCTTGGCGGCGAGGTTGGCCACCTGGGGGCTGGCCATGCTGGTGCCACTGAACTTCACACGGTCGCCCCCGGGCAGAAAGCTCTCCACCTCGAAACCGTTGGCGTGCACCACCACCGTCTTGCCAAAGGTGGAGAAGCTGGTTTCCTCGCCCGCCTTGTCCACCGCACCCACGGTCAGCAGGTTGGGCAGGTTCAGGCCGGCGGGGATGTACTCCTCGAAGTCGGCACTGTTGTCCTCGTTGCCCGAGCCGGCCACAAACAGGATCTCCGGCGCCGAGGCGATGGCCTCGCGCAAGGCGTCGCGCTCAATGGCAAACAACCGGCGGGCGAGTTGCTTGCGCTCCTCGGGCGTGGCGCCCACGTTGTGCCAGGCCAGCATGCCCTCGTAAGCCGAGGCGCCGTAGCGCCAGCTCATGTTCACCACGCGCAGCTTCTGGTCCTTGAAGGACTGCACGATCTGCTTGTAAGCGGCCGCTGTGCGGCGCGTCATCTCCTCGGTGGGCTTGACCGGCTCGCTGCGATGCTCCCACAGCATGGTGGCGGTGTAGACGCGGGCGAAGGGGTTGCCCTCCACCGCAATGCCGGCCACATGCGTGCCATGGGTGTAGACGCTGGCCAGGCTCAGTTCCTCCTGGAAGGCCTTGACGCGGGACGGCTCCAGCGTGGCCACGGCCTGCTTGAGCACCCGTGCGTCCTCGGTGTCCAGCGCGGCCTGCAGGTCCATGGCGCCCTTGACCAGCTTCTTCACTTCCGGCCAGCGGGCCTGGGCGTCGCCGAGAGGTCTGAGCAAGTCCTTCGCCGGCCGGGATTCGCGGTCGAAAGCGATGCCCCGGCCCGCGGTGGGTTTGAACAGGCTCAGGTCCACGCCCGAATCCCAGATGCCCACGCCCACCTCGGTGGCGCGGGCGGTCGGGGCGATGGCGAACTGCCGCGGGGTCCAGACGTCGGGTTTGGCCGGTGCGGCGCGGGACTGCGCATCGATCACCGCCTGCAGGCCCGCCACGATGGGCGCCTTCAGGGGCGCGATCAGCTCGTTCTGCAGACGCGCCCCGACGATGGAGCCCACCAGGCCCTCGGGCACGGTCATGTTCATGTTGCGCGCCATCACGTCGACCTGCTGCTCGAAGCTGCCCTTGACCAGGGCCGGGTTGAGCAACTCCATCTGACCCTTGAAGGCCTTGACACCATCGGCCACGTCGGTCCAGTTCATGACGCTGTAGCGCTTGCGCACCTCTTCCTGCACCCAGGCCGCATCGCGCCGGCCGGTCTGCTGTTCGGCCAGGAGGGTGGCCATGGTGCCGGTGGTGGCGCGCGGACCGGGCTTGTCCTGCAGGGCCTTCAGCCGCTCCACCAGGGCCGGCACCGCCGCCCAGTCACCGCGGAACTGCGCCAGCGTGAGCAGCGAACCGACATAGGCCCGCATCGTGGCTGCATCCTGGATATCGAACTTCGCCAGGTCGTCTCGCAGGTTCTTCTCCAGCGCGGTGGCCAAGGCCTCCACCTCGGCGCGCGGCGCGTCCAGGTACTGGCTGGGCAGCTTGTCGAGCTTGACCACGCGCCGCGGCAGCTGCTCGGCCGAGGTGATGACCTGCCGCGCGCTGGCGGTGGCCGAGGGTGTGCCCGGGCTGGGCGGGTTGCCTTGGGCCTGGACGATGGGGGCAGCCGCCAGCAGGCTGACGGCGAAAGACAGGGTGGTCATGCTCAATCTGGACATGGGAGTTTTCAGAGATGGTTGGATGGAACGGGGCGCATGCTGCCCAGAGCACCTCGCGCAGGCCACAGGCATGCGATGAAGGGTGGATTCAGGAGGATGAATGGCCGCAGACCGGGGCGGCTACACGGCCGGTCAGGCCGGTTCGTCGCGGGGTTCGTCAGGCGGCTCGCTGGGTAATTGCCAGGCCAGCACCATGGCCGGCAGGCTCCCACAGCACAGAATGAAGGACCAAGCGACACCTGTCCAGAAACCGTCGCCAACCTGCGCATGCAACACGCCACCCGGCGTGACCGCGAACACGATCACGCCGTAGGCGATGCTCAGCGTGCCCAGGATTCGATAGGCCACGGTGTAGGCGGCATTGCGCAGGGCAATCTGCCGCTCGTCCAGCAGTTCATCGGGGGCATCCGAGACCAGCCGCACCGCCTTGCGTAGCTGGAAGTGCAGTACCAGCCCGAGGACTATCAACAACACTTCGGAATAGGTCTTCAGTTTGTTCTGGGTGATGAAAACCGTAAGCAGCAGCGCTGCCATCACCAACGCAGACGTCAGCACCAGCCAGCGCCTGGTGCCCTGATCGCGCAAGCGCGACGGCCGCCGGTCAGACAGGGACTTCTCCACCTCGCTGCGGCTGACGCCTTCGAACCAGTAAAAACGCTTCTTCGGGGTCTGTTTCGCCTCGGGCATGTCATCGCTCCAGATCAAAAGGACGAGCGGAACCATGTCAACGATCCGCCTCAAAAGGACGCACGGAAAACAGGGCCTGGACACTCAGCCCCAGCACCTCCGCCAGGCGCAGCGCGAGCGTGAGGCTCGGGCTGTACTCGCCACGCTCCAGGTAGCCGATGGTCTGGTAATGAACCCCCACCGCATCGGCCAGCGCCTGCCGCGACAGGCCCTGCGCCGTACGCGCCGCCTCGATGCGGTTGAACAGCGGTTCTTCCTTTTGGCGTCCCATGGCTCGTAGCATAAATGCTATGTAGCATTCATGCTATCAAGCCCCTACAGCAGCATCAACCTTTGAGGCGTGACGGCATCGCCACGTCGCCTGCGCATGGGGGACCGGCCCGCCGTTAAGCTCATGCCCATGGACCCACGCACTGAACTGACCGCGCGCAACTTTCCCACTGCCGAGCAGGAAGCCCTGGCGCCGCCTGCGCCCTCCCGTTACGAAGGGCCCGGCAGCAGCTACAAGCTGGCCTTCACCGACACCGAGTTCCTGCTGCGTGAGGAGCTGCGTCCGGTGCGCATGCAGCTGGAGCTGCTGAAGCCTGAATTGATCCAGCAGGCGCACGGCATCACCTCCACGGTGGTGATCTTCGGCAGCGCCCGCATCCTGCCGCCAGAGTTGGCGCAGGCGCGGCTGGACCAGGCCCGCGCGCAGAGCGATCCACAAGCCCTCAAGCGTGCCGAGGTGGCCCTGGACATGAGCCGCTACTACGGCGAAGCACAACGCTTTGCGGCCCTGGTGACGGAGCGCTCACGCGAGCATGACACCCCCATCATCGTCGCCACGGGGGGCGGCCCCGGCATCATGGAAGCAGGCAACCGCGGGGCGCACGAGGTGGGCGGCAAGAGCATCGGGCTCAACATCGTGCTGCCCCACGAGCAGGAGCCCAACCCGTACATCACGCCGGAGCTGTGCTTCCAGTTCCACTACTTCGCGCTGCGCAAGATGCACTTCTTGATCCGCAGCATCGCGCTGGTGTGCTTTCCTGGCGGTTTCGGCACCCTGGACGAGCTGTTCGAGGTGATGACGCTGCAGCAGACGGGCAAGATCCGCCGCCGGCCCATCCTGCTGTTCGGCCAAGCGTTCTGGGAGCGGCTGATCGACTTCGACCACCTGGTGGAGTCGGGCATGATCAGCGCCGACGACCGGCAACTGTTCCACTATGTCGAGACCGCCGAGCAGGCCTGGGATCATCTGGCAACGCACTACGGTTTCACGCAGGATCAGCCCGGGGTATCCTCGTCAGCGCAAGCGCCCACCATGGGCACGTGATCTCATACACCAGCACCCCTCCCGCATGGTCCGATCAGGCGGGCTCCAGGCCCCGCCAGACCTCAGCCCCCGGAGTCTCTCCAGATGAAAACCCTCGCCCTCGTTGCAGCTGCCTGCTGCGCCACAGCACCCGCCCTCGCCCTGAACCTCGCGTCGTCCACGGCCTCCTCCGCCTCCAGCGCCGGCTCGGCTTCCGTGGGCAGTGTGTCGGACTCGTTGCGCTCGTCCAGCCAGAGCTCGGCCGGCCCCCGCCAGATGGCTGCGGGCGACTACCGGGTGGTCGCGATGGCGGAGGTGCAAGACCGCCCGGGCGAGCTGTGGCTGACCTTGCAGGCGCAGGCATCCGACACGTCCTCCACCCAGACCGTGCCCGTGACAGCGACCGGATCGCAGGTCAACGCGCAGTGGGAACTGCGCCTGCCGAAGGTGCTGGCTGAGCGCGAGGGTCTGGCCCCTGGCCGGCTGCTGCGCGCCACACCGCAGCCTTACGGCGTGTCCTTCGCGCTGAGCGACCAGCCGCGCCCGTTCTTCCTGGTGGTGGCCGATGAGTGGCAACGCGAGCTGCCGGCCCGCCCCGTGACAGCCCCAGGCGGAGCCTGACGCCCCACCTGACGCCCTGCCAGGTGCACCGCCCCGTGCGCGCACTCGCCGCCGCCACGGCCCTCACCCTGGTGGCCGCAGCGGGCACCGCGCAGGCCGGCCTGCTGCCTTACTGCGACGCCCAGTCCGACCTGAGCGCCGCCCAGCGCGACACCCTGCTGCAGGTGGCCGCCGTGGTGCGTCAGGAACTGCAGCGAGCCGGCGCCCCTGCGGCGCTGGTGTCGCGCTCGGGGCTGGACTTGAAGCGCTTTGGCCAGCGCTACTCGCACGCCGGCATCAGCCTGGCCCAGAGCCCCTCGGTGCCGTGGTCGGTGCGGCAGCTGTACTTCGACTGCGACGAGCGGCGGGCGCGCCTGTTCGATCAGGGCCTGGCCGGCTTTCTGCTCGGGCAGCACGATGCGCGGGTGGGCTTCGTCTCGTTGGTGATGTTGCCGGAGGCCGCTGCCAGGCCGCTGGCGCAGGCGGCGCTGGACGACGCCCGCGCCCTGGCCCTGCTGGGCGCGCGCTACAGCGCCAATGCCTACGCCTACTCCACGCGCTACCAGAACTGCAACCAGTGGGTGGCCGAGTTGATGGCGTTGGCATGGGGCGCGCTGGGTCCACAGCGTCAAGGAGAAGGCAGCGCACCAGAGGCCTTCCGCGTGCGGGCGCAGCAGTGGCTGAGGGAGGCGGCCTACCGCCCCACCCCGATGACGCTGCGGCCACGGGCGCTGGTCTTTGCGGCGCCCTTCATCCCCTGGGTGCAGCTGGACGACCACCCAGACACAGCCCTGCAGGATCAGGTCTTCGAGGTCAGCATGCCAGCGTCGCTGGAGGCCTTCATCCGACAGCGCGAACCCGCCGCCACGCGGATCGAGGTGTGCCATACCGACAGCCGCATCGTGCTGCGCCGAGGGTGGACACCGCTGCCCGACGACTGCGTGGCCGGGCCGGGTGACGAGGTGCTGGCGCTGCGCTGAGAGCGGGCGCGGCGGCGATGCTTGTAGAAGACTCAGCCAGGCCTCAGTCGTCCGCCAGCTTCAGTTTGCTGGGGGCCCGCTTTTCGATGGACCACTTCAGCAAGGCAGCGCCCCGGTACACCCCGTGTGCAAACTTGCCGTAGGGCATGGTGGCGAAGAAGGCCATGACCGCCCCCAGGTGGATGCACAGCGTGACGGCCAGGGCGGGCGTGCCCTTCAACAGCATGAGCGCCAGGCCACTGGCGGCCACCAGAAACAGCAGCGCGATGAAGGCGAGGTCCATGGGGCGTTGGGCCGGGTCACCCTGCAGAGGGTGGCGCCGACGGTTCAGCCACCACAACCCTGCCGTGCCCACCATCAGGCTCACGCCGCCCGTGGTGCCCAGCAGCTTGGGCAGGCTGGTGGGGGCGTAGGGCGCAGACCACCCCAGCAGGTAGTGGTACAGCGTGGCCACGCTGGTGGCCGCAAAGCACAGCATGAAGCCGTAGAAGGTGAGGTGGTGGAAGCGTCGCCGCGCCAGGGTGAAGGCGTCGTCGGCGTTGTTGCACCCCTGACCGTGGCCCCCATCCAAATAGCGCAGCGACAGCACGTTGTGGGTAGCTTCAGTCACGGCTGGCGCGCTGGCAGGCCCGGGGGGAGACTCGCGCCAAAAACGCCGCACGCCGAGCGCCAGGGCCAGAACGGCAAACAGGAAGACCGGCGCAAAGAGCGACACCATCGTCCCGTGCGGGAAGATGGCGTAGAAGCTGCCCTCGGGCGCAGGCCCCCAAAGTGACCCGGTGCGGGCAGCGGCCAGCATCAGAAACAGCGCCAACCCCGCGGCGAGCGCCAGCGCGAGGGCCAGGCCGTTGCGCTGGTACAGGCGTCCCAGAGGCGCAGGCCAGGCGTGCTCAACGTAGGTGCGCACGCGCACCTGGGCCATCGCCCGCGGCACATTGACGCCAAACTCGTGGGGCGGCGCGTACTGGCACGCATGCAGGCACGCGCCACACTGGTGGCACAGGTTGGCCAGGAAGTGCACATCAGCCTTGTCGAACTGCAGCCGGCGCGTCATGGCCGGGAAGACCGCACAGAAGCCCTCGCAATAGCGGCAGGCGTTGCAGATCTGCAGGACGCGCGCCACCTCCGCCTCCTCGGCGCCTGCCAATGGCAGATGGGGCGCAGGTCGGCCCTGGGCCAGCTCAGTGGCCTCCCGGGTCAGGGCTTCAAGCGATTGCATGGGACACCTCGCGCTGTGCAGCGGCTGCGGCCTGGGCGCCGGCGATGCGCCCGAAGGCAGTGCCAATGCTCATGCCCACGCCGGCCGTGTAACCTTGGCCGAGCACATTGCCGGCCATCATCTCGCCCGCAACAAACAGGTTCGGGCTGGGCTGGCCGCCAAAGTGCACGGCCGCGGTCTCGTCGGTCTTCAAGCCCAGGTAGGTGAAGGTGACGCCCGGCTTCACGGCGTAGCCGAAGAAGGGCGGCGTGTCGATGGGCCGGGCCCAGTGGGTCTTGGGCGGCGACAAGCCCTCGGTGTGGCAGTCGTCCAGGGCCGTGTGGTCGAACCGGCCCACGCGGCAGGCTGCGTTGTACTCGTTCAGGGTCTGCATGAAGGTGGACTCGTCCAGACCCAGCTGGCGCGCCAGTTCGGGCAGGCTGTCGGCCCTCACGCCCGGGAAGACGGGCGGCATGAAGCGCCCAACCGCCTTGGCGTCGATGATGGAGTAGCCGATCTGCCCCGGCTGCTGCGCCACCAGGCGGCCCCAGATCGCGTAGCGCTTGGGCCAGAAGTCCTCGCCCTCGTCATAGAAGCGCCGGGCATCTCGGTTCAGCACCACCCCCAGCGACACGCAATCGATGCGGGTGCAGATGCCCCCGTCGTACAGCGGCGCGCGGGCATCGATGGCCACCATGTGGGCCTGGGTGGCGTCGCCGATACGGTCGGCGCCGTGATCATCAAGCATGTGTCGCAACAGCACGCCCGTGTTGAAGCGGGTGCCGCGGATCAGGAAATTGTCGGCCGGGCGCTCGCCCCGTTCATTGGTGCCCCAGGCTTCTGACAACCACTCGCGGTTGGACTCAAAGCCCCCTGCGGCGAGTACGCAGGTCTTGGCCTCGATTCGCTCACCACGCGACCAGGCGGCCAGGAAACGCCCTTCATGCAGCTCCACCCGTTCCACCGGGGACTCGTAGTCGATCCGCACGCCCAAGCCTTGCGCGCTGCGGTAGAACGCATTGACCAGCGCCTTGCCGCCACCCATGAAGAAGGCATTGGTGCGCGCGGTGTGCAGTGCGCCCGACAGGGAAGGCTGGAAGTGCACGCCGTGCTTGCGCATCCACGGCCGGCAGGTACCCGAGGCACGGATGACCAGCCGCGCCAGGGCCTCATTGGTGCGCCCGCCGGTCACCTTGAGCAGGTCTTGCCAGAACTCTTCTTCCGGGTAGGCCTCCACCAGCACGTCCTGCGGGGCATCGTGCATGCAGCGCAAGTTGCGGGTGTGCTGAGAGTTACCACCCCGCCACTCGCGCGGAGCGGCCTCCAGCAGGCGCACGGAGCAGCCCGCCTCGGCCGCCATCAGCGCGGCGCACAGGGCTGCGTTGCCGCCACCAATCACCAGAACATCGAGCATCGCCTATCCACCCTCACGGCCTGCAGGCGGCCGCCCCAACGCTGAAGTGCTGGACTGTAGACAGCCGCTGCATCGGCGCCTAGACCGCGCCGGATGCGGGGGGCTTCACGATTCGTGAAAGTCGGTGCCGGGCCAGGTGCCGTCGGCCACCAGCTGGCGGGCGACATCGCGCACGACCACACGGGCCGCGAGTGCAGCCGGAGACAGCTCATCGTCAGAAAGGCTGACGAGGTGGTTGGGCCGGTGTGCCGCCGCGTCCTGAAGCGGCAGGCGGCGCAAAGCGGCCTGGCCAGCACGCACCGCTGCCGCACCCGGCTGAATGGTGGCCGCCAGCCCGCCGGCCACCACATCCATCAACAGCGCCAGGCCGTCCACCTCGGCCACCACGTGCGGGGCACAGCGTGAACGGGCAAAGGCGGCATCCACCACGCCACGCAGGTTGTGGCGCGCGCTGGGCAGCACCAGCGGCAAGGCCGTCAACTCCCGCAGCCGGGGCCGGGCCTGGCGCGGCCACCCTTCCAAGCCCGGTGCACCGATGAGAAACAGGTGCTCACGCAACAGCGGCGTGACGCTCCAGCGGCGCGCCGCATCCACCTTGAACAGGATGGCCAGGTCCAGCTGCCGGGCGTTGAGCATGACTTCCAGGTGGCCGGACAAGCCCTCCACCAGGTGCAGCCGCACCTCCGGGTAGCGCTCGTTCATGGCCTTCAGCAGCGGCAGCCCCAGCACGCTGGCGGTGGTGCTGGCCAGGCCCACGCTGACGTGGCCAGCCAGCCGAGCCAAGCGCGCGGCGCGGCCGGCTTCGTCCACATGGCGCAAGGCCAGCTGCGCCTGCCGCCAGAAGGCCAGCCCTGCATCGGTGGGCCGCACGCCGGCCGGGCCGCGCTGCAGCAGGCGCGTGGCCAGTTCACTCTCCAGCCGCGAGATCTGCTGGCTGAGCGCCGAGGTCACCACCCCCAGCGCAGCCGCCGCCTGGGTCAGGCTGCCAGACTCGACGACCTGGACGAAGTAGCGCAGCTGTCTAAGCTCCATGGCGCCAGTGTAGGCAGACGCCCTTGCGGCTTGGAGGCAGGCAACCACGCGCTCAAGGCTGTCAAGGAGCGGCGGGATGCTTTCGGCACTTGCATATATCGTCCACATGCGCCTGACTTCTCACGAAAGCGAGGTGATACGCCGCTTGGGACTGCGTCATTTCGGGCGGGCGCCGCGCTTGTTCGGGTCGCGCCTGGACGAGTCTCGGTGCGGCGGCAATATCGATCTGTTCATCGCCGCCGACCTTCCTCCCGGTCAGGCCGCAAGGCGGCGGATCGACCTGCTCGCGGATCTCTGGATTGAATTGGGCGAGCGCAAGATCGACATCGTGCTGGACAACAGGTGGCTCGCGACGAGGGCATCAGCTTGAACCAGTTTGTGGCCACTGCAATCGCCGAAAAGCTTTCGGCCCACAGCGCCGCACGCTCAACGCAAGGACTCCTCCAGGAACTCCTGCGCGTTGCGTGGCCCGCTGGCGGGCCGGCCCTTCTCGTGGGCGCGCAGTTCCACGCGGCGGATCTTGCCGCTGATGGTCTTGGGCAGGTCCGAGA
Source organism: uncultured beta proteobacterium (assembly GCA_903885585.1). GTDB lineage: Bacteria > Pseudomonadota > Gammaproteobacteria > Burkholderiales > Burkholderiaceae_C > Rubrivivax. The sequence goes on along the minus strand of CAISJH010000439.1, from coordinate 83 downwards.
ACTCGATGCGCCGCACCATCTTGTAGGCCGACACGCGTTCGCGCAGGAAGCCGAAGATCGCCCTGGCCGTGGCCGCATCGCCC
>CAISJH010000438.1 GCA_903885585.1 uncultured beta proteobacterium | reverse complement strand
GGCAAGCCCTGGCAGAGCGTGCACGATGGCGTCATGCATGCCTGCGGGCATGACGGCCACACCACCATCCTGCTCGGTGCGGCGCAGCACCTGGCCCAGACGCGCCGTTTCTCGGGCACGGTGCACCTCGTGTTCCAGCCGGCGGAAGAGGCGGGCAAGGGCAGCGGCGCGCAGCGCATGATCGAGGACGGCCTGTTCGAGCGCTTTCCGTGTGACGCCATCTTCGGCCTGCACAACTCGCCCGGCGTGCCTACGGGCACCTTCGGTTTCATGCACGGTGCCTCCATGGCGGCGTCTGACAGCTGCCGCATCACCGTCCACGGCCGCGGCGGCCATGCGGCGCGCCCGCACCAGGCGGTGGACCCCATCCTCATCGCCGGCAGCCTGGTGGTGGCGCTGCAAAGTGTGGTGTCGCGCAACATCGACCCGCGCCACACCGCCATCGTCACCATCGGCTCGCTGCACTCGGGTTCTGCCTACAACGTCATCCCCGACAGTGCCACTCTGGGCCTGAGCATCCGCTCTTTCGATGCCGAGGTGCGCGACCTGCTGGAGCAACGCATCCGCACCCTGGTCACCGCCCACGTGGCGGGCTATGGCGGCGAGGTGACCATCGACTACGAGCGCGGCTACCCGGTGGTGGTGAACACCGGGCCGGAGACCGAGTTCGCGCGCCAGGTGGCCGAAGAACTGGTGGGCCCCGAGCGCGTGATCTCGCCCTTCCCGCCCGTGACCGGCAGCGAGGACTTCGCCTACTACCTGGAGAAGAAGCCCGGCTGCTTCCTGCGCCTGGGCAACGGTGCCGACAGCCCCATGCTGCACAACCCGCGCTACGACTTCAACGACGAATTGCTGACGGTCGGCGCCGCCTACTGGACGCGGCTGGCCGAGCGCTTCCTGGAGCCGGCGAGATTTACCCATGAACGGCGCCCAAAGCCAGGTGCGCACGCTGCTGGCCGCCGGCGTGGACACCTGCTACGCCAACCCTGGCACCAGCGAAATGCACTTCGTGGCGGCGCTGGACACCACGCCCGGCATGCGCTGCGTGCTCGGTCTGCAGGAGAACGTGGTGACCGGCATGGCCGACGGCCATTTCCGCATGAGCGGCCAGCCGGCCTGCACGCTGCTGCACTGCGGCCCCGGCCTGGCCAACGGCTGGGCCAACCTGCACAACGCCCGGCGCGCGGGCAGCGGCGTCGTCAACCTGGTGGGTGATCAGGCCACCTGGCACCGCCCGCATGACGCGCCCTTGACCGCCGACACCGAAGGCCTGGCCCGTGCGGTGTCCGCTTGGGTGCGCACCAGCACCCGTGCCGACGAGGTGGGCCGCGACGGCGCCGACGCCGTGCAGGCCGCCCGCAGTTCCAACGGCCAGGTGGCCACGCTGATCCTGCCGTCGGACACCTGCTGGGACGAAGGCGGGCAGGTGGCAGACCCGTTGCCCTCCGTACCGCCCGGTGCTCCCGACCCGCACGCGGTGCAGGCGGTGGCGCGCGCGCTGCGCAGCGGCCGGCGCGTGCTGCTGTTGCTGGCAGGCGCCGCCTTGCTCGCGCCGGGGCAGTCCCTGGCTTGGCGCGTGGCCCAGGCCACGGGCGCGCACTTGATGGCGGACTACGCAGCCGCCCGCGTGGCCCGCGGGCAGGGCCGCCTGCCGCTGCGGCGCGTGCCCTACAACACCGACCAGGCGGTGCAGGCCCTGGCGCCGTATGACGAGGTCGTGCTCGTCAATGCCCGGCCGCCGGTGGGCTTCTTCGGCTACCCGGGCAAGCCCTCTCGCCAGACCCGGCCCGACGCGGTGTTTCATGTGCTCAGCCGGCCCGAGCAGGACGCGCTGGCCGCCCTGCAAGCCTTGGTCGACGAGCTCGGGGCGCCTGAAGCGCCACTGCCCGAGGCCGGCCCCGCGCCCGAACCCGGGCAAGGCGCCCCCACGCCCGAGAGCCTGGCGCGCACGGTGGCCGCACTGATGCCCCAGCAGGCCATCGTCTGCGATGAGAGCGTGTCCTACGGGCGCGGCTTCTATCCCCACACCGTGGCGGCGGCGCCGCACGACTGGCTGCACCTGCTGGGCGGCGCCATCGGCAGCGGCATGCCCATGGCCACCGGCGCGGCGCTGGCCACGGCCGGGCAGCGCCGCGTCCTCAACCTCCAGGCCGACGGCTCGGCGATGTACACGCTGCAGGCGCTGTGGACCCAGGCCCGCGAGCGCCTGCCGGTGACCACGGTGCTGCTGAACAACCGCAGCTACAAGATCCTGCTGGGCGAGTACCAGAACGTGGGCGCCACCCCAGGCCCCACGGCCATGGGCATGCTGGACCTGGGCAACCCGAATCTGGACTGGGTACGCCTGGCCGGGGGCCAAGGCGTCGAGGCGGCGCGGGCGCACACGCTCGAAGTCTGTGCCGACCTGATGGCGGCCAGCTTCCGCCAGCCGGGGCCGTTCCTGATCGAGTTGATGGTCTGAGAGCCCTTGACAGTCATGCGCCAGCTCTGAGGCCCCTCGGGCGGGGCTGAAGCGGGTGCCAGTGTGCGCCCCTGCGCATTCACCTCCAGATGACTATGATGCTCGGTTGCCCTGGGCATGCCGGGTTGTGGCGCTCGCGCGCTGACTTCGCCCCCGGCATGCTTCCTACCGCAGGCCCTTCCCGCTCGTCTTGACCCCGCCCATGCCCCAGAACTCCGACGATCGCGTCCTGAACGACGAGCGGCCCATGCTGCGGGTGCGCGGCGCGCGCACGCACAACCTGAAGAACGTCGATCTGGACATTCCCAAGCACGCGCTGGTGGTGATCACCGGGCTGTCGGGGTCGGGCAAGTCCAGCCTGGCTTTCGACACCCTGTATGCCGAAGGCCAGCGCCGCTACGTGGAGAGCCTGTCGGCCTACGCGCGGCAGTTCCTGCAGCTGATGGACAAGCCCGATGTGGACGTGATTGAGGGCCTGTCGCCGGCCATCAGCATCGAGCAGAAGGCCACCTCGCACAACCCGCGCTCCACGGTCGGCACCGTCACCGAGATCCACGACTACCTGCGCCTGCTCTATGCCCGCGCCGGCACGCCCTTCTGCCCCGACCATGGCCTGCCGCTGCAGGCCCAGAGCGTGAGCCAGATGGTGGACGCCTGCCTGGCTTTGCCCGAGGGCACGCGGCTCATGGTGCTGGCCCCTGTGGCGCGCGACCGCAAGGGCGAATTCGCGCAGGAGCTGGAGCGCTGGCAGGCGCAGGGCTATGTGCGCTTTCGCATCGACGGCCAGGTGCTCGAGGCCGAGGCCCTGCCCGCGCTGAAGAAGAACGACAAGCACGACATCGACGTGGTGATCGACCGCCTGAAGACCTCGCCGGCCGTGGCGCAGCGCCTGGCCGAGAGCTTCGAGGCGGCGCTGCGTATCGCCGACGGCCGGGCCATTGCACTGGAGATGCTGGGGCCGTCCGATGATGGTGCCGCGGCCCGGGCCCCGCAGAAGGCGCCTGAGCATCTCTTCAGCAGCAAGTTCGGCTGCCAGGTGTGCAGCTACTCGCTGCCCGAACTCGAACCCCGGCTGTTCTCGTTCAACTCGCCCGTGGGTGCCTGCCCCACCTGCGACGGTCTGGGCCAGATGACGGTGATGGACCCGGAGCGCGTGGTCGCCTTTCCCTCGCTGAGTCTGGCCTCAGGCGCGGTCAAAGGCTGGGACCGGCGCAACCGCTACACCTACTCCATGCTCGAGGCCGTGGCCCGGCATCTGGGCGTGGACATCGAGCAACCCTTCGAGGCCCTGCCGGAGCGCGCGCGCGAGGTCCTCCTGTACGGCTCGGGCGCCGAGGATATCGAGTTCACCTACGAAGCCGAGAGTGCGCGCGGCAAGACACGCTCGGTCAAGCGCTCCCACCCCTTCGAAGGCATCATCCCCAACTTCCAGCGCCGCCTGCGCGAGACCGACTCTGCCGCCGTGCGCGAGGACCTGGCGCGCTACCAGGCTGCCAAGCCTTGCACGGCCTGCCACGGCACGCGGCTGCGGCGCGAGGCGCGGCATGTGTTCCTGCAGCCTGCGCCCGCCCAGGCCTTGCCGAGCACGTCGCCCTCAAGCGCGTCTTCCGCGCTTTCTTCGTTTTCCGCGCCTTCTGCGCCCTCAGGCGGCCCGCCGGTCCCCGGCAAGTCCATCTTCGAGGTGGAGCACGCCACCCTCGCCGAGTGCCTGGCCTACTTTGAAGGTCTGCAGCTGGCCGGCGCCAAGGCGCAGATCGCCGACAAGATCGTGCGCGAGATCCGCTCGCGCCTGAAGTTCCTCAACGACGTGGGCCTGACCTACCTGAGCCTGGACCGCAGCGCCGACACGCTGTCGGGGGGGGAGGCCCAGCGCATCCGGCTGGCCAGCCAGATCGGTTCCGGCCTCTCAGGGGTGATGTACGTGCTGGACGAGCCCAGCATCGGCCTGCATCAGCGCGACAACGAGCGCCTGATCGGCACCCTCCAGCGTCTGCGCGACCTGGGCAACTCGGTGCTGGTGGTGGAACACGACGAAGACATGATCCGCGCGGCCGATCATGTGGTGGACATGGGCCCGGGCGCGGGCGTACACGGAGGCCGGGTGATGTCCCAGGGCACGCCTGACGAAGTGGCGGCCGACGAGGCCTCGCTCACGGGGGCCTACCTCGGTCAGCGCCTGCGCATCGAGGTGCCTGCGGCGCGGCGCACGCCGGCTGCCGGCCACGGCGTGCAGGCCCTGCGCATCGAAGGTGCACGCGGCCACAACCTGAAGAACGTCACCGTGGAGGTCCCGGTAGGGCTGTTCACCTGCGTGACGGGCGTATCGGGCTCGGGCAAGAGCACGCTGGTCAACGACACGCTCTATGCCGCCGTGGCGCGCAAGCTCTACGGCAGCCACGTGGAGCCCTCGCCGCATGACGCCATCGAGGGCCTGGAGGCCTTCGACAAGGTCATCAACGTGGACCAGAGCCCCATCGGCCGCACGCCGCGCAGCAATCCCGCCACGTACACAGGGCTGTTCACGCCCATCCGCGAACTGTTCGCCGAGGTGCCCGCCGCGCGCGAGCGCGGTTACGGCGCGGGCCGCTTCAGCTTCAACGTGGCGGCGTCTTCTGGCGGCGGGCGCTGCGAGGCCTGCGAGGGCGACGGCGTGCTGAAGGTGGAGATGCATTTCTTGCCCGACGTCTACGTGCCCTGCGACACCTGCGCCGGCCAACGCTACAACCGCGAGACGCTGGAGATTCTCTACAAGGGCCGCAACATCCACGAGGTGCTGGACATGACGGTGGAGGACGCCCACAGCTTCTTCAGCGCTGTGCCGGCTATCGCACGCAAGCTGCAGGCTCTGCTGGACGTGGGCCTGGGCTACATCCGCCTGGGGCAGAGTGCCACCACCCTGTCCGGCGGTGAGGCGCAGCGCGTCAAGCTGGGGCTGGAACTGGGCAAGCGCGACACGGGCCGCACGCTCTACATCCTGGACGAGCCCACCACCGGGCTGCACTTCCACGACATCGGCCTGCTGCTGCGCGTGCTGCACCAGCTGTGCGAGGCCGGCAACACCATCGTCGTCATCGAGCACAACCTGGACGTCATCAAGACCGCTGACTGGCTGATCGACATGGGGCCGGAGGGCGGTGCCGGTGGTGGCCGCGTGCTGGTGGAAGGCCCGCCCGAGGCGGTGGCGGCTTGTACGGCCAGTCACACGGGGCGGTTTCTGAAGCCGATGCTGGGCGCGCCCGCCTCTGCCGCGGCCTCGTGACGGGGCGGTGTCAGCACACTTGGCGCGTCTGGCCTAGACTCATCTTCGTATTCATCGACCGTGAAGGACACGATTCTTCACGGCGGTGCCTGCCACCCGAGGAGGAGTTGTCTTGTCCCTGACCGTTGACTATTACTTCGCGCCCCAGTCCCCGTGGGCGTACCTGGGCCATGCCCGTTTCCAGCGCATCGCCCGCGAAGCCGGCGCGCAGATCCGTGTGATGCCCATTGACCTGGGGGGCCGTGTGTTCCCCGTCTCCGGCGGCCTGCCCCTGGCCAAGCGGGCGCCCCAGCGTCAGGCCTACCGCCTGCTGGAGTTGGAGCGCTTCGCTCAGTGGCTGGACTTGCCCATCCACCTGCATCCGCGGTTCTTCCCGGTGCAGGGTGACGACGCGGCGCGCCTGATCATCGCGGTGGACCAGCACGACGGCGCCGAGGCCGCCATGGCGCTGGCGGGCGCCGTGCTGTCGGCTTGCTGGGCTGAGGAGCTGAACATCTCGGATGAAGCCACGCTGGCCGGCCTGTTGGTGCGCTGCGGCCTGCCGGCGCAGCGCATTGAAGACGGCCACAGTCAGGCCGCTCAGGTGCGCTACGAGGCTGACACGCAGCAAGCAGTGGAGGCCGGCGTTTTCGGCGCGCCCAGCTACGTGGTGGAGGGGGAACTCTTCTGGGGCCAGGACCGGCTGGACTTCCTGGAGCGCAGGCTGCGCGGCGGCACGGCGCGCTGAACGCCCGCCGCGGCTCCCCAAAAGCGCAAAACCCGCGCTGGCACACGGCCAGGGCGGGTCTCGTAGGGTATCCACAGGCCCTTCGGCCTGTGGTGCACGGCGCCAGGTGGGTACCCGGCACCGCCGGCCATCACTTCAGGTGGCCGCTGATGATCTTGGTCATCTCGAACATCGAGACCTGATCCTTGCCCAGCACCGCCTTGAGCTTGGCGTCGGCGTTGATCATGGTCTTGGCGTTCTTGTCTTGCAGGCCGTTCTTCTTGATGTACTCCCACACCTTGCGGGTGACTTCAGTGCGCGGCATGCCCTTGTTGCCGATGACGGCAGCCAGTGCGGCGCTCGGGGTCATGGGCTTCATGAAGGCCGCGCTGGGGGTGCGCTTCTTGGCCGCAGGGGCCTTGGCGGGGGCTGCCTTCTTGGCCGGTGCGGCCGGTGCTGCCTTGGCAGCAGGCTTTGCGGCAGCCTTCTTGGCCGGTGCCTTGGCGGCGGGCGTCTTGGCAGCGACCTTCTTTGCAGTTGCCATGAGATTCTCCGGAAGTCTTGAATGTGAGGGGGTTGGACGCCCTGCCTGATGCAGGTTTGCAGGCAGGCTTGCAGGCGCTGGGGCGGATGGTAATGCGCCTCTTCCCTCGTGGGAAGGCTTCTGCCCCACCGAGGTAACCCGAATGTGTGGCGTGTTTGCGCCACTGGCGGGTCCTGGCGCAGTCCTGGGGCTGGCCTGACGTGCTGCAGGGCGCCAGGCCCGGCGTCTCAAGGTTGGGTTCAGGGCTGCCGGCCGTTGCGCTGTGGGGAACCGGCTTCTTCGCGTTCGCCTTCTGCGGGGTCCGTACGCTGACCCGGGCTGCGCTGTGCCCGCATCTCCGCCATCTGCTGCCGGCGCTGCGCTTGCAGCGCGCGCAGTCGGGTATCGATGATGGAGGCCTCGATGAAGTCGCCGCCCGCGGCAGCGCTGCGGCTGCGGGCCTGCGCGGCGCGCAGCCGGTCGATGGCTGCGCCCAGGTCTCCAACGGCCGCACGTGCTTCAGCCTGCGCCCGCAAGGCGCGCAATTGCAGCCCCAGCGCATCGCAGGCCTGCCCCAGCAGCAGCCAGGCGGCCGCGTCCTGCCGATGCTCGGCCACCCAGGTCTGCAGCGACTCCATCGCTTCGCGCAGCGTCGCGTCCTGGCTGCGGTCGCCTTGTTCACGGGCCTTCAGCGCCAAGGCCAAGGCGGTCTGGCTGCTCAGCATCAACCAGCTGCGCTGGGCTGTGCCCGCTTCACTCTGGGGAGCCCCGGAGCGCGCAGGGGAGCCGACGGCGGCCATGTGCTGCCTAAGTGGGGCCAGCGCGGCGGCGGCTGCCGCGGCCTCGCCCCGGGCCAAGGCGAGCTCGGCGGCCAGCATCTGGCCCACGGCCTTGCTGCGAGCCGCTTCCATGTCGTCTGCCCGCAGGGCTTGAAGGGTCAGTGCCAGCTCGGCCTGCAGCTGGGCCGCGGCGCGGTGGTCCCCCAGGCGCAATGCAGCCAGTGCGCCGCCGTACAGCACGCTGGCGCGCTCACTGACTCCACCGCCCGCGCTGGCCTGGTGGGAAGCGGTGGCGACCGAGGGTGCCGCAAGGGCGGCCTGCGCTTGCGCAAGAAGCCTGCGCCAGTTGTCGGCTGTGGGCTCCATCAAGGCGCGCGCCCGCCCTTGCATCAAGGCATGCAGGCTGCCGCGGCCGGTGGTCGGGGCCGTCGACTCGCTCAGGCGCAAGCGCGCTTCGGCCATGCGCTCGGTGGTCAGCGGGTGGCTGCGCAGGTAGGGGAAGCCCCCGCTGTCGTTGAGCCGACTGGCCTGATCCAGCTTCTCGAACATCGCCGCCATGCCCGGCGTGGCGAATCCGGCGTCACGGAAGACGCCGTAGCCGATTCGGTCGGCTTCGCGCTCCATGTCGCGCGAGAAGTTCAGCTGGCCCTGGATCATGGCCGCCTGACTCCCCGCGATGGCCGCCTGCGCGGCATCGGGGTTGCTGCTTCTGGCGGCAATCAGCACGCCCAGCAGCATGGCGGCCATGCCCAGGGCGCCCTGGCGGCTGGCGCTGCCCATGCTGCGCGCAATGTGTCGCTGGCTCACGTGCGAGAGCTCGTGGGCCAGCACGGCGGCGAGTTCATCGCGCGAGGCAGTCACGGCCATGAGGCCCAGGTGCACGCCCACGTGCCCCCCCGGCAGGGCGAAGGCGTTCACACTGCGGTCCTGGACGAGGAAGATCTCCCAGGAAAAGGCCTGCTCCAGCTCGGCACTGATGTCGCCCCTCGCGCGTGCCGCCTCCAGCAGGGGGCGCCACAGCGAGCGCACATAGTCGAGCAGCACCGGGTCATCGAGGTAGGCCGGATCCCGCTTGACCTCGGCCATGATCTGCTCACCCAGGCGCCGCTCGGCGCCCACGGGCAGGTCTTCCGAGGCCGAGTCGCCCAGCGAGGGCAGGCGCACCTGGGCCTGCGCCCAGGGAGTGGACAGCGCAAGGCTGGCGCTGAGCAGGGCGGCAAGGGCTTTCTTCACCACCCTATGATGACACCGAGACATTGCCCGCTTGTTGCGCAGGTGCCCTTCAGGCTCCAAGACCCCCTGCGCAGAGCTGCCCTGCTTTGCACCTTGCTGCCATGAACGACGACCAGCCTGCCTCATCACCGGTATCACCGCCTGCCTCCCCCCTGACCCACTTCGACGCCCAGGGCCAGGCCCACATGGTGGACGTGGCGGCCAAGGATGTCACCCACCGCGTGGCGCGCGCCAGCGGCACCATCAGCATGAAGCCCGAGACCTTTGCCCTGGTGGCCGAGGGGCGTGCCAAGAAGGGTGACGTCATCGGCATCGCCCGCATCGCCGCCATCCAGGGCGCCAAACGCACGGCGGACCTGGTGCCGCTGTGCCACCCACTGCCCATCACCCGCGTGGCGGTGGACTTTGAGCTGGACGAGGCGCGGTCACAGGTGCGCTGCACCGCCCAGGTGGAAACGCTGGGCCGCACCGGTGTCGAAATGGAAGCCCTCACCGCGGTGCAGGTCGGCCTGCTCACCGTCTACGACATGTGCAAGGCCGTGGACCGCGGCATGGTCATGGGTGACATCCGCCTGCTGGAAAAGCGCGGCGGGAAGTCCGGTGATTGGGGGGTGGCGGGGTAGAGCTCCCGAAGAGCATCACAGCTGACTCGCCACCCATGCCGGCACGAAGGCACTTCCGCTGCTCAGCGGGTGGTATGGGGCATCATATGGAACTCGTGACCGTATCACCGGAGTACGCGTGAAGCCGTCTGAAGCCCTGGAGTCCAACCGCGCCGCGATTCGCCGCGTGGTCGAAGCTCACCGCGCGCGCAACGCTCGCGTGTTCGGCTCGGTGCTGCACGGCCAGGACATCGCCAGCAGCGACCTGGACATCCTCGTGGACCCGACGCCTGACACGACGATGTTCGATATCGGCGCCATACGCCATGAACTGGCCCAGTTGCTGGGCGTGCCAGTCGACGTGTTGACACCCAACGCGCTGCCGGAGAGGTTTCGTGCTGCGGTGCTTGC
>CAISJH010000437.1 GCA_903885585.1 uncultured beta proteobacterium | reverse complement strand
AGGGCGGCGGGCGCATGAAGGCCCGCATCAGGGCCCACTAGACTTCGGCCCGCACAAGACAAGGTGAAGGCATGAAGAAGGCGTGGTGGTGGGCAGCAGGCGTGGTCCTGGTGGCAGTTGCGGCTGCCCTTTGGACGGTCCAGACCCGTGGGGGCGTGGCCCTGTGGCCTACATCGGCGGCATCGGCGCCGGGCGACCAGGCCAAAGGCTCGACCGAGGCCAAACGGACGAGCGATGCGGCCGGTGCAAAGACGTTGAAGGCCGCCCAAGCGGCCGACAAGGCTGCTTCCGCGCCGCCGTTGGAGTTCCAGGCCCGTGAAATCGTCAGGCCGGCCTGGACACCGATGCCCGTGACCTTGACGTTTTCTGGCGTGCTCACAGCACCGGCCACTGCCACCGTGCGCTCCAAGGTAGGCGGCACGCTGCAATCGCTGGGCGTGCAGGAGGGAAGCCGGGTGCGAGCCGGGCAGGTCATTGGTCGCGTCGATGCGGCCGAGGCGGCCAGCCGCGTGGCCGAGCGTGGGGCGATGGTGGAGTCCGCACGGGCTTCCCTGGCTCAGGCGGAGCGCACGCTTGCGCAGAACGAGTCGCTGGCGGCGCAGCGCTTCATCGCACCGGCTGCGGTCGACAGCTCGCGTTCGGCGGTGGAGGCCGCACGTGCGCAGCTTGCGGCGGCGCAGGCCTCGCTCTCCACCACCCAGCTGTCGCTGGCCGAGGCTGCCATCGTGGCGCCGATCTCGGGCATCGTTGCCAAGCGACACGTGCTCCCTGGCGAGAAGATCGGCATCGAACAGCAGGTGGTTACCGTTGTGGACCTGCGGGAGCTGGAACTGGCAGGGTTGGTGCCCACGCACGAGGTAGGACGCCTCACGCCGGGCATGGCCGTGACAGTGAGGGTGGAGGGGGTGGACGAGCCCGTCTCCGGCCGCATCGCGCGCATCGCCCCCGCCGCAGAGCAAGGATCACGCGCCATCGGCGTCGCCGTGGTGCTGCCCAACCCCCAGGAGCGGCTGCGGGCTGGTCAGTACGGCATGGCCAGGGTGAAGGTGGGCGATGACAAGCCGAGGTTGTCATTGCCTGACGCGGCCATCATGACGAGCGCAGGCCAGCACGAGGTCTGGACGCTGGACGCAGGCGTGCTGCGCCGCCGCTCCGTGACACTGGGGCGTCACGACACCGCCAGCGGCCGCGTGGAAGTGGTGGACGGGCTGCCAGAGAGCGCCCAAGTGCTGGCCGCCCGCTACGACAACCTGCGGGAGGGGGCTCGCGCCCTGGTGGTGACCGCTGGCGCCTCCAATGTGGCTTCGGGGCCCGCGGCATCGCCGTCCTCGACGGCGTCCCGCTGAGCGCAAGGACCCACCCATGTGGATCACCCGCGTCTCCATCCAGAACCCCGTCTTCGCCGCCATGGTGATGACGGCGCTGTGCGTCATCGGTCTCTTTTCCTGGCAGCGCCTGGGCGTGGAGCAGATGCCCGACATCTCGTTCCCCGGCGCTTACATCGAGGTGTCCTACCCCGGGGCCTCACCGGAAGCCGTGGAGCGCGAAGTCACCAAGCTGGTGGAGGAAGCCGTCAACAGCGTGGCCGGCATCAAGCGCATCACCTCGCGCAGCCTGGAAGGGCGCAGCCAGACCAGTATCGAGTTCGTGCTGGACGCCGACATGGCGCGCGGCATGCAGGACGTGCGCGACCGCGTGGCCGCCGTGCAGGCGGCCTTTCCGCGTGACGTCAAGGCGCCCACCATCGCGCGCTTCAACAGCGACAACAGCCAGCCGGTGGTCAATCTGGCTCTGCTGTCGGCCAGTCGCAGTGCCCGCGAACTCTCGGTGATGGGCGAGCAGTTGGTGGGCAAGCGGCTGCAGCGGGTGGAAGGCGTGGCCCGGGTGGACATCAGCGGCCTGAGCGCGCGCGAAGTCCGCATCGACCTGGATCCGCAGCGCTTGCGCACGTACGGCGTCACCCCCGCCGAGATCGCGCAGGCCTTGCGCGAAGCCAACGCCGACCAGCCTGTCGGCTTGTTGTCCGACCCCCGCCAGGATGCGCTCATCCGCGTGGAGGGCCGCGTGCGCGACCCGCGGCAGTTCGAGCAGCTGGTGGTGGCGCGGCGCAACGGGCTGGCGCTCACGCTGGGTGACCTGGGCACGCTGGTGGAGCGCGAGCGCGAGGCCGACTCCCTGGCCCGCATCAACGGCCAGAGAGCCGTCAACTTCAACGTCTACAAGCAGCAGGACGCCAACATCGTGGCCACGGGCGAGGCGGTGAAGAAGGCGGCCGAGGAGATCCGCCGCAACCTGCCGCCCGATGTGGAACTGCGCCAGATCTACGCGTCCAGCGACTGGGTGAAGGGTTCGCTCGACGGGCTGGTACGCACCTTGATCGAGGGTGCTCTGTTGACGGTGGCCATCGTCTTTTTGTTCCTGCACTCCTGGCGCTCCACCATCATCACGGGGCTGACGCTGCCGATTGCGGTGATCTCCAGCTTCATCGCCATCTACGCCTTCGGCTACACGCTCAACTTCATGACCATGATGGCGCTGAGCCTGTGCATCGGCCTGCTGATCGACGACGCCATCGTCGTGCGCGAGAACATCGTGCGCCACGTGGGCATGGGCAAAGACCACCACACCGCCGCGCGCGAAGGCACGGACGAGATCGGCTTGGCCGTGATGGCTACCACCTTTGCCATCTGCGCCGTCTTCGTGCCGGTGGCCTTCATGGGCGGCATCGTGGGCAAGTTCTTCAACCCTTTCGGTGTGACGGTGGTGGTGGCCGTGCTGGTGAGCCTCTTCGTGAGCTTCACCCTCGACCCGATGCTGTCCTCCATTTGGAAGGATCCCCCCTCCAGCCGCCTGCAGAAGGTGTGGGGCCTGTCGCATGCCATTCGGGCCACCGACGCGGGTATGGACGTCTTGCACCGGGTGTACGAGCGGCTGATCCGCTGGGTGTTCTCGCCTCGGCGCTGGCGGCTGCGCTTCTTGTGGCCCGTTTGGGGCCGAGGCTTTGACGCCCAGGGACAGCGCGACAAGACCAGCCGCCGCCGCTGGCGCTGGGCCACCATCACCCCGCGGGGGCTGATCACGTCGCTGGGGGCGGCCAGCTTCGTGGTGGCGTTGGGCTTGGCCCCGCTGGTGGGCAGCGAGTTCATGCCCGAGGTGGATCAGGGCTACACCCAGCTCTCGCTGCGCATGCCGGTGGGCGCCAGCCTGGAGCGCACCGACGCCAAGGTGCGGCAAGTGGAGGACGTGCTCAAGGCGCTGCCCGAGGTGAAGACGGTGTCCACCTGGGTGGGCGGCGCCGGGCAGCGCAACCAGGCCTGGCTCAACATCTCGCTGTCCGACCGCAAGGAGCGCAACCGTACGCAGAAGCAGGTGGAGGAAGACATCCGCTCCCGCGTGGCACGCATCCCCGGGGTGGATGCGTCGGTGGGCTTCAACCGCCCGATCTATGTGGCGATTCTGGGCAACGACGCCGAGGGCCTCGCCCGCATCTCCGAGGAACTGGCCGCCAAGGTGCGCCAGATCCCAGGCGCGGTGGATGTGGAGTCGTCCGTCAAGCCGGGCCTGCCGGCTTTCGCCATCCGTCTGAAGCCGGACGCCGTGCGGGAGGTGGGCATCACGGCGCCGCAACTGGCCTCCAGCCTGCGGGCCTACGTCAACGGCGAGACGGCCACCTACTGGACTGCCGCCGATGGCGACCAGGTGGACGTGGTGCTGCGCCTGCCGCAAGCTGAGCGGCAGCGCGTGGACCAACTGCGCAGCTTGCCAGTGGCCTACGCCAAGGATGGCACGCCGATCGCTCTCGAGAGCGTGGCCACCATCGAGTCGGTGTTCAACCCCGAGATCATTCGGCGCCAGAACCTGCAGCGTCGCGAGGCGGTGTTTGCCGGGGTAGAGGGCCGCAGCGCCGGCGAGGTGGGCGCAGATGTGCAGAAGCTGATGAAGGAGACCGTTCTGCCGCCGGGCTTCAGCT
>CAISJH010000436.1 GCA_903885585.1 uncultured beta proteobacterium | reverse complement strand
GCCAGCGGCCCTGTGCCAGGGCTTGCAGCACCGTGGCCGGCGCCTGCACAAAGCCCAGATGCCACTGGTCAAAGTGGCGCGCCTGCAGGGGCTCACGCAGCTGCACGTTGATGCTGTGATGCATGCGGCAGACGGCCACCCGCTCCCACACGCGGGCCACACCCTCAGTCGGGCCTTCCAGGTACTGCAGAAAGGTGCCGTCGTGGTGCAGCAGCGTGCCAGTGACCTGCGCCTGCGCGTTGACACGCCGCGAGCTGGCGAGGATGCCGTCGATCTGCTGGTCGCTGAGGTGCCCGGTGGCGCTGCTCACGTACACCAGGGCTGTCAGCCCGTCCTGATTCGCCATGTGCTCCACCACAAGAAGGTTGGGCCTGCTGGGTCGGCCTCCTGCCTGTAAAGAGGCGGTTCAGCCGAAGTTCCCGAGAATACCTCCAGCCCGGCCCATCCCTGGGGCTATCTCACCGGAACTGTCTCACCAGCGCCATCTCACTTGCGCGGCGGGCGGCGCTTCACAGCGCGGCCGCCCTGGCGCTGGGGGATGCCGGCCTCCGGCCGCTGACGGCCATCAGCCAGATCAGCCAGGAGTGAGTCCTGCTCCAGCCACTGCAGCGTCTCCAGGTGCGAGACGAAGCGATGAAAGTAGCCGGGCGACAGCTCGCGCATGCGCTGCAGCGAGCGCAGCACCAGGCGCTGCGTGTTCAGCGGCCCGGCGTTGGGCGGCACCGCGGCAAGCGCCTGGGCCAGGCGCTGCTCATCACGCAGGTGCGACCAGGTGCTTTTGAAGGCACGCAGCGCTCGCAACTCGCCCGCAGCGGCCTGCCTGGCAGAGCGCTCATCGCCTGCGTGCTGCGCTGCTGCTGCAGCCCCTTCGCCCGGCGTGTCGTGCAGTGCGTGGAGTTCACGCGTCAGCAAGGCCAGGGGTGAAGGTGGCGCGATGACCTGAGGGGCGGCAGCTCGATCGCGCGTCAGCTCCACAGCCCCGTCCACCGCAGCTGCGGCGGAGACGGCCGCCAGAAGGCCACGCGCGCCCAGCAGCGCCTGCGCAAGCCGCCCGTCCAGATAGCGCCGGGCCGGCCCTTGCAGCCCGGCTGCGCGGCGCGCCAAAGTCTGCAGATGGTGAAACCCGGCCGCATCCAGCGTGGGCAGACCCTGCGCGCGCAAGGCCTCGATGGCGGCTTCAACATCGGCTGGTGCAGCGGTTGGTGCAGCGGCTTGTGAATGGGCTTCGTGCGCTGGTGGGCAGCCATCCCGCTGCACCGGCGTCTGCAGCCAGGGCTCGCCCCCGGGCTGCGATGCCGGCGCGTCACGCTGCGGAAACCCGGGCAGGCTCATCGCGGCCCAAGACTCATCGCGGCGGACTGCCGGCACCGCCCCCAGCGGCACGCGGCACAGGGGCGATTTCCACCCGCCGGTTGCGCGCTCTGCCGGCCGCATCAGCGTTGGAGGCCACGGGCTGCTCAGGGCCGAAGGCGGCCGAGAACACGCTGGAGGACGGCAGGCCGGCCTCGATCAGCGCGCGGGTGACGGTCAAGGCGCGCTGGGCCGACAGCTCCCAGTTGTCCTGGAACTGACGGTTGCGCTCGCTCACGGGCTGGTCATCGGTGAAGCCGCTGACCATCAGCAGCTCGCCGCTGGTGCCCAGGTAGGCGGCCAGCGGGCCGGCCAGGCTCTTGAGCAGCTGCCGACCCTCGGGTTGCAGCTGGTCGGAGTTCAGCGCAAACAGCACGCTGCCGCTGATGCCGATGCGGCCGTTGTTCAGCGTGACACGGCCCGAGGCCAGGGGCACGGCGAGAGCCTTCTCCAGTGCCACACGGCGTTGCTCTTCCACCTGGCGCTTGCGTACCTCGGCCTCCAGGTCGGTCACCAGCTCCAGCTGCACCGCCATCAGGCACACCAGCATCAGCACGAAGGCGCCCAGCAGACCGGCCATCAAGTCGCCGAAGACGGCCCACACCGTGGTGCTCGACTCCAGCTCCGATCCAGCCGCTCCCTGCACAGGGTCAGGCCCTTCCGCCCAGCTGCCGGGCTGCGGGGGGCCGCTCCAGCGCTGCGCCATCACACCGCCTCAGCCACGGACGTGACGCCCTGGTGCGAAGGCGCCGCAGCGGCCTGCCCAGCCGCGGCGTCCGCGCCAGCGGGGCCAGACGTCGTCGCGCGGACCACGCCCTGCAAACCGTCGATGACCTGCTTGTGGGAGGCCACGCTCAGCTCGATGAGCTCACGCGCCTGCGCCACGTAGTACGCCAACTGGTCGTCACTGCGCGCGGTGGACTTGCGCAAGGCGTCGTCGATGCGCTGCAGGCTCTCGCCCAGGCCGCGGCTGGTGTCAACGAACTGGCGTACCGCCACGCCAAAGGCCTCACCCAGGCTCGCCACCTCGATGGCGCCACCTTGCAGCTGCCCGCCCGCCTCGGCCAGCGCGACGGCGGCGGCGTCCACCTGGCCGATGAAGCGCTCGCCCACCTGCTGCAGCACCGTGGCGGAGGACGCCAGCAAGGCATCGACCGCGCTGCGCTGCTCGGCAGCAGCGCGGTCCAGCGTCTGCAGCAAGGTGCCGAGCGATGCGGCCAATTCAGAGCGCTGCCCGTCCTCGGCCACGAGCGCCGCACGAAGGGCCTCATGCAAAGCACCATGCGCCTGCGCCACCGACGCCAGGAGCTCGGACGAGCGCTGTCCGAAGGTGTCGTTGAAGGCAAGCAGCGTCTGGCGCAAGCCCTGGGCTTGGTCCTCAGCCAGCTGAGACTGCTGCGCAAACTGCCGGGCCCAGCCGGCCTCGACAGCCGTCAAGGCTGCTTGCAGGTGCTGGCCCACCCCCTCCAGATGCTGCTGGACGGCCTGTTGGGTGTGCGCTTGCACCTGCTGGGCCTGCTGCGCCAGACCTTGCAGCGTGGCCGCGACCATCGGCTGCAAGCCCTCGCGCGAGACGCGCGCCGTCTCGGCCAGGCTGTCACGCAAGTGCTCCTGGAGCGAACGCTGCACGGCCGCCGCCAGTTCGGCGTGCACAGACTGTGCCTGGGCGTGAAAGCGCTCCTGGCCCGCCAGCAGGCGGGCCTCCAGCGCGTCGGCCTGGCGCTGCATCTGGGTCATGGCGGCCTGCCATTGCGCCAGCATCTGCGGCGGCAACTGCGCCTGGGCCTGCATCAGCTCGGCCTGCGCCTGCTGGAAGGCCTGCTGCTGGGCCTGTCGCTCCTGGCGCTCCTCGCTCTCGGCCTGCTGCTGCTTCAGTTGCTGCGCTTGGTGCTCCTGCTGCTGCTCTCGTTGCCGTGACAGGCGCTGAGCCTCCCGCTGCTGCGCCCACTGCAGTGCGGCAGAGAACTCGCGCAGCGGGCCCGAGGTGGCGACGTCCAGGGCTTGCGACACCTGCGCCCGGTGCCGGCGCGCCAGGGCCACCAGCAGCCCCAAGGCCGCCGAAGCCGCCACGCCCGCCACCGAGGTGCCAAAGGCCAGCCCAAGGCCCTTCACGGGCGCAGACAAGGCCTCGCGCAGCGCAGGCAGGTCGGTGGTGCGGTCCAGGGCCACCACGGCACCCTTGAGCGTGACCACCATGCCGAGAAACGTGCCCAGCATGCCGAGCAGCACGAGCAGGCCCACCAGATAGGGCGCCATCGTCGGGCCGGGCAAGCCCACGCGCTCGCCATCGATGCGCCGGGCCACGGTCAGACGCAGGCGTGACGGGACACCCGCCAACCAAGCACTGAGCTCTTGGAGGGTCTGGGGCGGGCTCTCCAGCGCCTGCGCCAGCACGGTGCTGTCCTGGTCGAAGCGCTGTAACTCCCAGGCACCGGCCAGGTACGCGGCAATGATCAAGGCCAGCACCACCAGCGCTAGCGGACTGGTGGCGGCATAGCCCGCCCCCACCCACAGCACCACGCCCAGGCCGGCCGCGAAGACCCCCCACACCAAGGCCCGGCTCATGACGGCAGCTCCGCAGGGGTGGGATCAAGACCGGGGCGGACCTCGAGGCCGGGCAGGTTCAGGGCTTCCAGCATGCCTTCAATGGGCTCCAAACGAAACTCCAGTTCGGCCCTGAGCAGGGCCTGCAAATCGGTGATGAACTGCGCCAGGCCCGACCCGGGCTCGGACCCAGACGGAATTTGGTCCTCTGCGCACCCACACAGGCGCGCAAAGTGGCGCTCCAGCGCTCGCGGCAACCGCGACAACAGGTGAGACTCCCGCTCCCCCAGCGCGCGCGCCATCACGGCGTCGAGAGCGGCCAGCGCAGCCAGGGGCACCAGGGGATGGGAAGGCGTCGGCGCATGCCGCGCCAGCAGATGGCGCACGGCCTCGCGCCAAGGCGTCAGCTGGCGCTCCATGGCGCGCTGGTGGGCCTGGTGCTGGCGCCTGCAGGCCGCAAAGTCCGGCGCTGAGGCGGCCTGGGCGCTGGCAGAAGACTTGCCGCCCACCACGGCCGCGAACAGGGGGTCGGTGGCGATGTCCGTCAGCAGGCTGTCACGCACCCGGGCCAGGCCCTCACGCGCCTGGGCCGGGGTGAGCGCCGCGCGCGCGTCGGCCAGCGGTCGAGTGGGTGGAGCCGCGCCAAGACCCACGCCAGGAGCCGCAGCGTGCTCGCCGGACAGCACGGCCGACAGCGCCACCGCGTCGGTCCAGCCCATCCAGCGGCCGAGCTGCTCGCCAAGACCCGGCCACTGCGCGGGCGGCTCCAGCAACTGCCATTGCTGCAGCAGCTGGACCAGGCGTGAACTGCTGAACCGGTTGCGTGCGCCTTCGTCCAGCTTCTTGACCGACCGGACGCTCACGCCCCGTCCACCGCCGCCGCCGGGCGAGCAGCCAACTGCTCGCGCAGCTTGCGCAAGCGCTCGCGCGGGTCTTCCTTGACCAGGCCCTCGCCCAGCTTCATCTCGGCAATGAAGCGGCTGGGCACGCCG
>CAISJH010000435.1 GCA_903885585.1 uncultured beta proteobacterium | reverse complement strand
CGGCGCTTGGCCTGCTCGCGCTGCGTCGGGTTGGTGATCTCGAACTCCAGGTAGGGCTTGCCAGCCTCCTTCTTCCACCGCTCGGCCCCGTCGAAGGCGGCCTGGTTGAAGGACTTGTCGAACTTGCCGCCCATGTCGTAGACGACTGCGGGCTCGGCCAGGACGGAGGTGGCAGCCAGGGTCAGGCCGGCGGCGCACAGAAGCTTGCGGTGCATGGAGAGTTCCTCAGAGGTGTTCAGGGGTGGCGGCGGTGCCGATGGGTCATGTCCGCCTGCTCAGGTGGCCCGCAGGATAGCAATAGTCGGACCAGTCTGGCCTCGGGATTGCCAGCATGAAGGGCCTTCAACTGGAGGCTGGCCCCACCAGGCAGGTGCAGATGGAAGCGGAGGCATTTGTCGTGGTGCACCATGGCGGGGCGTTTCGGCAAGCCGGAGTGTCGCTTTCTTCAGACACTCACAGCCGTTTCAGGTCGCGCGACGGCGCTAAGGCTGACGAACGAACTCCGGCGTCACCGAATTGCCACACTTGTGGCCTAGCCTTCTTTATCCTGCGCAGTCTTGGCGTGTGCTGGCAAGCGTCTTGCTGCAGTTTTAGTCGGTGTGGTCCCTGCCTCCAGACAGCCCCCAAGACGTCAACCGGTTTCATTTTCAGGAGATTTCGCGTGTCCACCTCCCTCTTCCAGGTCTTTTCCAGAACTGCCGTGAGTGCGGCGGCAGCCGTCGTGCTGGCAGCACCAGCGCTGGCGCAGAACACCACCGGCGCCGTTGCCGGCCTGGTGCTGGGCGCCGACGGCAAGCCAGTACCCGGCGCGATGGTGACCGTGCTGCACGAGGAGTCCCGCTCCTCCAGCAATGCCACGACCGACGCCAACGGCCGTTACGCGGCACGTGGTCTGCGCGTGGGCGGCCCCTACACGGTGACGGTCAGCAAGGGTGGTCAGACGGAGCGCCGCAACAACGTCTTCCTGACGCTGGCCGAAACCGTGGATGTGGATCTGCGCCTGGGCACGCCCGTGACGACGGTGGTGATTACTGGTCAGGCGGCCGAGCGCTTCAACAGCGGCAACATGGGCGCCGGCACCAACCTGAACAATGCCGCGCTGCAGTCGCTGGCCTCGATTCAGCGCAACCTGCAGGACTACGCTCGCACCGACCCCCGCCTGGCGCAGACCGACAAGGAGCGTGGGGAGATCTCGGCCGCGGGCCAGAACACGCGCTTCAACTCCATCACCATAGACGGCGTCAACATCAACGACACCTTCGGCCTGGAGTCCAACAACCTGCCCACGGCCAAACAGCCGATTTCCATCGACGCCATCCAGTCGGTGCAGGTCAACTTGAGCAACTACGACGTCACGCAAAAGGGCTATACCGGCGCCAACATCAACGCCGTGACCAAGAGCGGTACGAACGAGCTCAAGGGCAGCGTCTACTACGTGTTTCGGGATGACCAGTTGGTGGGCCAGCGCTACAACCGCACCGCCGACACTTACTTCGATGCGCCTGCCTTCAAGGAAGACACCAAGGGCTTCACCCTGGGCGGCCCCATCCTCAAGGACAAGCTGTTCTTCTTTGCCAGTTACGAAGAGCTCAGCAGCTCACGCACCAGCCCGGACTTCGGCCCGCTGGGCAGCAGCCGCACCAACGTGGGCATCACGCAGTCGGCCATCGACAGCGCCATCGCCATTGCCAAGGACACCTGGAAGTTTGACGCCGGCACCGCCACCGTGCCCTCGGGCCTCGCCCTGTCGGTGAAGGACACACTGCTCAAGCTGGACTGGAACATCAACGACAACCACCGCGCCAACCTGCGTTACACGCGCACCGAGCAGTCCGAGCCGCTGCTGGTGGGCTTCAACGCCACCGGCCTGTCGCTGAGTTCCTATTGGTACACGCAGGCCAAGGAGCTGGAGAGCGTGGTGGGTCAGTGGTTTGCCGATTGGACGCCCAACTTCAGCACCGAGGCCAAGGTCTCCAAACGCGACTACGCCAGCCGGCCCACGCCGGTCAACGGCGTGGCGCTGCCGCAGGTCACTCTGTCTTTCACGGGCGCGCTGCCAGCAGGCACCACGGGCGTGACCACGGGCACGCGCAGCCTGCTGCTGGGCACCGAGCGCAGCCGCCACTTCAACATCCTGCAGACCAAGACCGTGGACGCCTACTTCGGCGGCAACTGGACGCTGGGTGCGCATGAACTGAAGTTCGGCGTGGATCGCTCGGAAAACGACGTCTACAACGCCTTCCTGCAAGACACCAACGGCAACTACACCTTCCGCTGCGAGAACGGCACCTACAGCTTTGGCGCCGTCAACTGCGCCACAGCGGATGCCGCCACCGTACAGGCAGCCGTGCTTGAGAACTTCCGTCTGGGCAAGCCTTCAAGCTACTCGGTGCAGGCAGCGCGCACGGGCCGTGTGCTGGATGACGCGGTGGCCACCTGGAGCTACGCCAACACGGGCGTCTTCCTGCAGGACACCTGGAAGCTCAACAAGAACCTGAGCGTGATGCTCGGCTTGCGGGTGGACCAGCAGAACGTACCCAACAAGCCGCTGTACAACGCGGCAGCAGCAGCAGCGTTTGGCCTGGATAACTCGATCACGCTGGACGGCAACAACCTGGTGCAGCCCCGCGTGGGCTTCAACTTGAACCTGGGTAGCGCCGAGCGCCGCATGCAGCTGCGTGGTGGTGTGGGCCTGTTCCAGGGTGCGGCCGCCAACGTCTGGCTGTCCAACCCCTTCTCCAACACCGGCATCGCCACGGCTGTGCTGAGCTGCACCACCTACGGGGCATGCGGCACCGCCAACGGAGGCAAGCAGCTGACCTTCAGCCCCAACCCCGCCGCCCAGCCTGGGCTGACGGGTTCGCCACCGGCGGCCAATGTCGACTTCCTGTCGCCGGGGCTGGAGCAGCCCTCGGTTTGGAAGGCCAACCTGGCCCTGGAAGCCGAGCTGCCCAAGCTGCCGGTGGTCGGTGGCCTGGTGGCCGGGCTGGAGTGGATGAACACCAAGACCAACGCCGGCATCTACTACCAGCACCTGAACCTGGGCGCACCAACCAAGACCGGCGCGGACGGGCGGCAGTTGTTCTACAACAATCAAGCCTACAACCCCGCTTGCTGGACGGCCACCGGCTCCACCATCACCTCAGGCGCCTGCGCCGGCTTCAGCAACCGCGCGCTGCGCAACACGGCTTTCAACAACGTCCTGCTGGCCAAAGAGACCGACCAGGGCGGTGGCGATGCAGTGACGCTGTCCATCAGCAAGCCCACGACAGCGGGCTTCGGCTGGAGCGTGGCTTACACCTACACCGCCGCCAAGGAGGTCAGCCCGCTGACCTCGTCGGTGGCCAACTCCAACTGGAACGGCCGCAACGTCTTCAACCCCAATGAAGAAGTGCTGCAGAACTCCAACTACCTGATCAAGGACCGTGTCAGCGCCAGCATGTCCTGGTCCAAGGCCTTCTGGGCCAACAAGAAGACCTCGGTGGGGGTGTTCTATGAAGGTCGCCGCGGCAAGCCCTACAGCTGGACCTACTGGAACGACCTGAACGGTGACGGCGTCTCCGGCAATGACCTGATGTACATCCCGAGCGCACCGGGCTCCGGCGAGGTGGAGTTCCGCGGCGGGGCCGCTGAGGAAGCCAAGTTCTGGGAGATCGTCAACGCCAACCCGGCTCTGGCAGGGGCCAAGGGGGGTGTCGTGGGGCGCAACAACAGCTTCGCGCCCTGGGTGAACAACGTCGACGTCCGCGTGAGCCAGGAACTGCCGGCGCTGAGCAGCAAGCACCGCGCCTCGGTGAGCTTCGACATCCTGAACTTCGGCAATCTGTTGAACAAGAAGTGGGGCCGCATCGACGAGATCGGGTTCCCGTCCAACCGCAGCTTCGTCAACTACGCCGGCCTGAACGCGGCGGGCAAGTACGTCTACAGCCTGGGCAGCACCGAGGATCTGGTGACCCGCCAGGCCAGTGGCGAGTCGCAGTGGGCGGTGCAGGTGACGCTGAAGTACGAGTTCTGAGCGCACCTCGGGGCTGGCCGGCGGCCGGCCCTGCCGCGTGTTTCGAACTCAGAACCCCCGCAGCGGCAAGTTGGCGGGGCGCTGCAGCCAGTTGGTCGCCGACCACTGGCTGAGCGCGTCCACCGTGTGCAGCGTGTAGGCTTGGCGCGACACCGCCGAGCGGTTGGGGGCGCTGTAGTGAGGCAGCAGGCCGTGCAGGCACACCAGCGTGCCGGCGGCCACTTCCACGGGAATGGCCTGGCTGGGTTCGGGCCAGGGGGTGGTGTTCAACGGCTCCAGGCCCAGTTCAGAAGGCTGGCTGTCCGCACGCTCCCCAACAGGGCTGCTCCGAACAAAACGCTCCCGTAGCGGCCCGCGGTGGCCACCTGGTTCCACCCACAGGCAGCCGTTGTCGCGCGTGGCGTCCTCCAATGCGAACCAGAAGCCGGTCACGGTGACCGGTGTGCTGTGCAGGAAGGTGGCGTCCTGGTGCCAGCGCACCTCGCCGCCGATGCCCGGTTGCTTGAAGATCAGCATGGACTGCCAGATGCGCGGGTCCTTCAGGCCCAGGTCTTCGGCTAGCGCAGCCAGCGTCGGCCCGCGCGAGAAGTCGTCGAACACGGGGTCCAGGTCGTGCAGCGCATGGCCGATCTTGTTGATAGACAGGGCCTTGGTCTGACGCAGGTGGCCGCGATCGTCAAAGGCCTCTTCCTCGAAGAAGCAGTGGATGCCGCTGGCGGAGTCCAGGAAGGCCCGGTCGGCGGCCTGACGTGCCTGGTCTCTGGTGCTGAACACGCTGTGCTGAAGCCCGGGCTCGAAGGCCTCGACGATCTCCGATGCGCGTTGGCTCAGGGCATCCAGATCCTGTGCGGGCTTGAACCCGGGCAGGACTACAAAGCCCCAGTCTTGCCAATGGGCTTGTTGCGCAGGCGTGAGCCGCTGCGGCGACTTGACGGCGTCTCGCCCTTTGACGTGCGTTTCATGGTGAGCGGGCATGGCCGGATTGTGGCCTTGCGGACTTGGGCGTCCCTGCAGGCCACCCGCCCCGGCCGAGGGTCGCATCGGGGGCGTGGGCGAGTTGCAGTGGGCCGTGCAGGTGATCTTGAAGTGCGAGCGCTGAGTGCGAACTCCGACAGGTTTGTGACGTCTCCTCGCCAGTCGTCACGAACTTGTCACATCACGTCTCTAACCTGCTGGCATGCAGGGTTCTGAGACACCGGCTGTTGTCGTTCACGCAGCGGCCAAGACTTTTCACACGGAGGGCGGCCCGCGACGTGCGCTGGCCTCCGTGTCCTTTTCGGTTCAGCCCGGCGAGCGAGTGGCCTTGCTGGGCGCCTCCGGCTCCGGCAAGTCCACCTTGCTGCGCGCACTCTGCGGGCTGGAGACGCTGGATGCGGGCGACGGGCGGGTCGAGGTGCATGGGCAGTGCCTGCAGCAAGGCGGCCGTCTGGACCCTCAGGTGCGTCGCATGCGCCACGGCATCGGCATCATCTTCCAACAGTTCAACCTCGCGGGCCGTCTGCCGCTGCTCACCAACGTCTTGACAGGCGTGGCCGCGCAGACGCCTTTGTGGCGTTCGTTGACAGGCCGTTTCACGCTGGAGGACCGAGCCCGCGCCCTGGATGTCCTGCAAGCCATCGGCCTGGCTGATCAGGCCTTCCAGCGATCGTCCACCCTCTCAGGTGGGCAGCAGCAGCGCGCCGCGGTGGCGCGTTGCCTGGTGCAGGGTGCGCGCTTGTTGTTGGCCGACGAGCCCGTGGCTTCGCTGGACCCGGAGTCCACGCGGCGTGTGATGGACCTGCTGCTCGAGCTGAACCAGACACGGCGCATGACCTTGCTCATCAGCCTGCACCACGTGGCGCTGGCGCGTCGCTATTGCGAGCGGGTGATTGCCTTGAGGCAGGGCGAGCTGGTGTTCGACGGGCCGACGTCGGCGCTGACGCCGGGTTTCCTGCGTGACCTGTACGGCACCGCTGCGGACGAGCTGATTGACGACGAGCCGCAGGTTCAGCCCCCGGCCGCACTCGCGGTGTCTCCGTCTTCTGCCGCACAAGCCGGCCTCTTCCCCGAAGCCCGCGCGGCTTGATTCATTGTTTTCATCTCTCATGAGGAGTCTCATCGTGACGACACGTCTTGTCCGTTCCCTTGCTGCCCTGTCGCTGGGCGCTGCCACCTGGGCCGCGTCCTGGGCCGTGCAGGCCCAGGAGATCAACTTCGGCATCATCGCCACCGACGCGGCCAGCGTGCAGCGCGAGCGCTGGGAGCCCTTCTTCCGCGACATGGAGAAGAAGACCGGCCTGACGGTCAAGTCCTTCTACGCCCCGGACTACGCCGGCGTGATCGAGGCCATGCGCTTCAACAAGGTGCAGGTGGCCTGGTACGGCAACAAGGCCGCCATGGAGGCGGTGGACCGTGCCAACGGCGAGATCTTTGCGCAGGTCCGCTACAAGGACGGCAGCTACGGCTACCACGCGCTGCTGATCACGCACAAGGACTCGCCCTACAAGACGCTGGACGATGTGCTGAAGAACTCCAAGAACATCAACTTCGGCATCGGCGACCCCAACTCCACGTCAGGCTTCCTGGTGCCCACGTTCTACGTCTTTGCGCAGAACAAGGTGGACCACCGCACGGCCTTCAAGACCATCCGCAGCGCCAGCCATGGTGCGAACATCCAGGCGGCGTTGGCCAAGCAGGTGGATGTGGCCACCAACAACACCGAGGACATGGGCAAGCTCGAGGCCAACAAGCCCGAGTTGTTCCAGCAGTTGCGCGTACTCTGGAAGAGCCCGCTGATCCCGAGCGACCCGTTCGTCTTCCGCAAGGATCTGGACCCTGCCGTCAAGGAGAAGGTCAGGAGCTTTGTTCTGAACTACGCCTCCAAGGACCCGCAGGAAAAGGCCATCCTGAACAAGATCTACGACTACGACGGTTTCCGTCCTTCGAACAACGACCAGCTGATCCCCATCCGCGAGTTGGAACTGTTCCGTGACCGTGGCCGCGCGGAAGCCGACGCCAAGCTCAGTGCCGACGAGAAGGCCAAGCTGATCGCCGAGATCGACCGCAAGCTCGCAGCCCTGAAGAAGTGAACCCATGACGGCCGGAACCGCCCTTTCCCAGCAGCATTCGCCAAGCGCCCAGTCCCTGCGTGTGTTGCAGGAACGGGCTGCGGCGCAGCGCCCGAGTTGGCTGTACTACGCGGGCTGGGCCGCCGCGCTGGCCTTCCTGGGCTGGGCGTGGAAGGGAGCGGAGATCCGGCCGCTGGATCTGGTACGCGACGCCGGCAACATCGCCACCTACCTCAGCGACTTTTTCCCGCCCAACTTCAGGGACTGGCGTATCTACCTGGGCGAGATGCTGGTCACGCTCCACATCGCGGTGTGGGGCACTTTGCTCGCCGTGCTGGCGGCCGTGCCCTTGGGGCTGGCGGCGTCGGCCAACGTGGCGCCCGCGTGGATACACCAGCCTGTGCGGCGGCTCATGGACGCTTGCCGCGCCATCAATGAGATGGTGTTTGCGCTGCTGTTCATCGTGGCGGTGGGTTTGGGCCCGTTCGCCGGTGTGCTCGCACTGTTCGTGCACACCACCGGCACCCTGGCCAAGCTCTTCTCAGAGGCTGTGGAGGCTATCGATCCGCGCCCTGTCGAAGGCATACGCGCCACCGGAGCTCACCCGCTGGTGGAGATCGTCTACGGCGTCATTCCCCAGGTGCTCCCGCTGTGGCTGTCCTTCACCTTGTACCGCTTCGAGTCCAACGTGCGCTCGGCTTCCGTGGTGGGCATGGTGGGCGCCGGCGGCATTGGCGTGGTGCTGTTCGAAGTGATCCGTGGATTCCAGTATGCACAGACCTGCGCCGTGCTCATCATCCTGGTGGTCAGCGTCAGCCTGATCGACCTGGTGTCGGCTCGTTTGCGCAAGCGGTTCATATGACCGCGCCGGGCGTTACGGGCTTTCAGTGGCGCATGCCGGTGGACGTGCGCTTCGGCGCAGGCTGTGCGTCCGAGATCGCAGGGCGACTGGGCGAGCGATCGGCGGTCGTCATGGCCTTCGAGCCCGCCACCGCGCTGGGTTGGCGAGCGCAGTGGACCTCAGACCTTGGCCACCGGTTGCGCGCATGGGTCGAGGTGCCGGACGGCTTGTCCAGCATGGCCAGATGCCGTGAATTTGCCAAGCAGGTCTGGCCCGTGCTGGCTGCAGAGCCCGACACCGTGCTGATCGCGCTGGGCGGCGGCACCACGCTGGATATCGCGAAGGTGTTGCGCTGTCGGCCCGTCGAGGCTGAACCCCGGCTGGACCAGTTGGTGGACGGACGCCGCCGCACGCATCCCGCTGGCTTCGACCGGGTGGCCGATGCACTGCGGGGCACGGCCCCCTGGCCGGCACTGGATCTGGCACCGCTGTGGATGGTGCCCACCACGGCCGGCACGGGCAGCGAGGTGACCCGTTGGGCCACCGTCTGGGACACCGACGTCGAGCCCGCCCAGAAGCGTTCCTTTGACGAAGCCTTCGGCTTTGCGGATTGCGCCTTTGTGGACCCAGTGCTCACGCAAAGCTGTCCTGCCGCCGTCACCCGGGACACGGGGCTGGATGCGCTGTCCCATGCGCTGGAGGCGATCTGGAACCGGCATGCCAATCCGTTCAGTGACGTGCTGGCCGTCTCGGCCGCGCGCAAGGTGCTGACCTGGTTACCGGTGGCACTCTGCGAGCCTGCCAACGCTGACGCGCGATCGGCCCTGTCGTTGGCCTCGTTGGAAGCGGGCTTTGCCTTCTCTCAAACTCGCACAGCGCTGGCGCATGCGCTGTCTTATGCCGTCACCCTGGAGCAGGGTGTACCGCATGGCCTGGCCTGCGCCCTGTGGCTGCCGACGGCGTGGCAATTGGCCCAAGGCCGGGACGAGCGGGTGGACCACCTGCTCAATCAGGTGCTGGCAGCTCTTGACGGCACCCCTGGAACTTCCCATGGTGCCCAGCGCCTTCAGACCTGGCTGACTTCGGTGGGCGTCTCATGCGACCCCGCCAGCCACGGAGTACATGACGCGGAGCAGCGCGTCATGGCGGCCCTGAGTTCACCCCGGGGCCGCAACTTCATTGCGGCCTAAGCGCTGCTACGCGCTTCAAGTTCAGCCAGCCACCAGCTTGCGCCCACTGGCACCTGGCAGCACCTTCCAGGTTGGGCCTTTGGCGGTGGTGAAGGTACGCGAAGACACGGTGTTCACGTACACCCAGTCGGCCGTGCAGGCGCTGGGCGTGGCGGTCACCACCATGTAGCCGCGGCGTGCGGTGTCGCAGTACTGCAAAGGGCCGATCAACTGCGTGAGTGCAGCGGCAAAGACGGTCGGGTTCTCGTTCGGAAAGTAGGTCTCGAACCCGGGCGACGTCACGCCAGGCGTGGCGAACTCCACCCCCACTTGGCGGCCGGTCAAGTCCTGCAGGTCGTTGGCCCAGGCGTTGTGGGTGTCGCCCGACAGCACCACCAGGTTCTTGTCCAGGCTGCGTGCGGTGCCGAGCACTGTTTCCCTGGCTACCGCATAGCCATCCCAAGCGTCCAGGTTGTAGGGGATGGCGGGCTGCGCCAGAACGGCCTGCTCCAGCGGCGTCAGAGTGGCAGGAGCGGTCTGTGCCTTGGCCACCATTGCGGCGTACGCCGAGACCGAGACCCCTGTACCGGGATTCAGGCCTTCGAGGAGGATCGGTGCCGGAATGTTCATGCGCCCCATCAGCACCTGCTGACCGAGCACCTGCCAGGTGGCTTGTGACGCTGCCAACCGTTGCTGCAGCCAGGTTGTCTGTGTGCTGCCTAGCAGCTCACGCGGTTTGGTCATGTCGGCTGCGAAGGCTGCGGCGTCCAGCCCGTTGGGCTTCAGGTAGTTGGCATAGTCCAGTTGCAGCGCGCGTCCCACGATGCGGGTGTCCAGCATATGCAGTGACATCAGAGAGCCGAAGTCGAAGCTGCGGTAGATCACATCAGGCGCCGCGCCCACCCGCGTCGGCATCCACTCGTGGTAAGCCTGCAACGCTGCGGCCTTGCGCGCAGCAAAGCTGCCTTCGCTGGCCTGGTGGTTCTCGGCGCCGTCCGTGTAGGCATCGTTGGTGACTTCGTGGTCGTCCCACACCGCAATCATGGGTGCGGCGGCGTGCAGGGCCTGCAGGTCCGGATCAGTCTTGTACTGGGCGTGGCGGGCGCGGTAATCGGCAAGACTCAGAATCTCGGTGGCGGGCTGAGGAGCCCGGCCCAGCGCCGAAGCCGATTGCGTTGCGTAACCTCCCGCACCGTATTCGTAGATGTAATCGCCCAGATGCACCGTGGCGTCGAGGTCCGTCCGAGCGGCGGCATCGGCGTAGGCGTTGAAGTAGCCCGCGGGGTGATTCGCGCAGCTGAAGACCGCCAGCCGCACTTGCGCCACGCTGCCGGTGGGCAGCGTGCGAGTGCGACCTGAGGCAGAGACGTTGCCGTTGGCCTGGAACCTGTACCAGTAGCTCGTACCAGGCAAGAGGCCTGTCACGTCCACCTTGACGGTCATGTCTCGGGACGCCGACGTTGCGGTCGAACCCGAACGCACGATGGTCGTGAAGTCGGGTCGGCTGGAGACCTCCCACACCACTTGCACCTCGCCCGGAGCCTCGGTGCTGAGCCTCGTCCAGAGGATCACGCGGTCAGACAACGGATCGCCGCTGGCCACGCCGTGGGCAAATCGAACTTCAGGGCCGCCACCGCCGCCGCAGCCGGACAGTCCCAAGCCAAGTGCTGCCGCGCCCAGCGCCATGCCACTGACGAAGTGACGCCTGCCCTCGCTGCGCAATCCCACTGTGCGGCTGGAGTCCGTATTGAGAAGGTGAGTCATGGGTTGTCGGTCGCCGGGTTTGTTCATTTGCAGAGCCTCACGAAGTGGTGAAGGCAATGTGCCGGTGGCGTATGACGCCCTTGTGAACAGGGTTGGACTGGACCTTGCGGAGTTCTTGTCGCTGCGGTCGACCGACATAAAGCCTTCATCAACCCTTCCTAGAGTGCGGCCTTGTCCACAACTCTTCTTGAACCGACCATGCGCTCTAAGCTGCTGACTCTTTTGATGGCGATGGCCGTCACCCTGCCACTGCACGCCCAAGTGGAGTTCCCTGCGCGTCTGGCGGGTCACGCCGTGCTGCCGGCTGCCACCTTCATCCAAGCCCCGGCGGACGCTCCAGCGGATCTGCGGGTCTCAGGCAAGTTTGCAAATGGCCCCGTGCGCATCGAAGCGATCGGAACATCCGAGGGGCGCTCCGCTGGCCGTCCCACGGGGATGAAGCTGCCCTTCGCAGGTCAGCCCGTGCAGGGCCACTCAGGCATCAAGCACATGCCTGACGGCACCTACTGGGTGATCACCGACAACGGGTTTGGCTCCAAGGCCAACTCGCCGGACGCTGCGCTGTTCCTCTCTCACTACCGTATCGACTGGAATGCTGGCACGGTGAACCGCCTGAACACCGTCTTTCTGCACGACTCCGATCGCAAGGTGCCGTTCCGGATCGTCCATGAGGGTACCGACAAGCGATACCTCACTGGTTCCGACTTCGACATCGAAGGGTTTCAGATCATCAACGGCAAGCTCTGGATCGGCGACGAGTTCGGGCCCTATCTCGTCCGCGCGGACATGAACGGCAAGGTGGAAGCCGTCTTCGAGACCTTGGCGGACGGCAAGCCTGTGATGTCACCTGACCACTTCCGCGTGACCACGCAGAACCCGGGTCAATCAACGCCCGAGTCAGTGAATCTCGGGCGCTCACGCGGCTACGAAGGTCTGGCTGCATCCAGGGACGGCCGCTTCATCTATGGCCTGCTTGAGGGGCCGATGTGGGATGCGCAGAAAAGGGACTGGGAAAAGGTGGATGGGCAGCAGGTGCTGCGTGTGCTGGAGTTCTCGGTCGCGGAGTCGCGCTGGACCGGGCGTCACTGGAAGTACGTGCTGTCGCCCGGCGCAACCGCCATCGGTGACTTCAACATGATCGATGAGACCACCGCGCTGGTGATCGAACGCGACAACGGTGAAGGTACCCAGGACAAGGCCTGTCCATCAGGTCAGCGCGCCGAGAACTGCTTCCATGACCTTGCCAAGTTCAAGCGGGTGGTCAAGATCGAGATGAGCGACGCCAACGCCAACGGCCCGGTGCGCAAGATCGCCTACATCGATCTCATGAAGATCCAGGATCCGGATCGAAAGGCGCGCAAGGCGTTGAACCAGGGCGTCCTCACCTTCCCGTTCTTCACCATCGAGAACGTGGACATCGTGGACGGTCGCCACATCATTGTGGGCAACGACAACAACCTGCCGTTCTCTTCTTCTCGCGACCCGAACCGAGCTGACGACAACGAGTTCATCCTGCT
>CAISJH010000434.1 GCA_903885585.1 uncultured beta proteobacterium | reverse complement strand
AGCCCCGTGAGGGCCGCGAAGGGCAGGGCGGTGACTCGGCCCCGGCCGGGGAGGCGCCGTCTGACAACCGCGCCAGCGCAGAGCCTCGTTCCGAGTGAACTGGGTACCGTCCCCCAGGACACCTCGACCCTTGAATGCCTGACCCCGTTTCGGAGTGCAGTTCATGAAGGCCATTGAGATCCTCAAGCCCGGCGGGCCAGAGGTGCTCGTCCCCTGCGAACGTGATCTCCCCCAGCCTCAGGCGGGGGAGATGCTGATCGCCGTGCATGCGAGCGGGGTGAACCGGCCTGACGTACTGCAGCGCAAGGGCTTGTACCCCATGCCTGCGGGCGTATCGGATCTACCCGGGTTGGAGGTGGCCGGTGTCGTGGCGGGCGGTGACCCGGCTGAGTTGGCTGCGGCAGGTTGGGCGCTCGGGGACCGGGTCTGTGCACTGGTGGCTGGCGGTGGTTACGCCCAGTTCTGTGTGGCCCCGATCGGCCAGTGCCTGCCAGCACCGGCCAATCTGAGCGACATCGAGGCGGCTGCGCTGCCCGAAACCTTCTTCACGGTGTGGCAGAACGTCTTCGAGATCGCCAGGCTGCAAGCGGGTGAAACCTTGCTGATCCAGGGTGGATCGAGCGGCATTGGCGTGACGGCCTTGGCCTTGGCCAAGGCACTGGGTTGTCGCGTGATCGTGACAGCCGGCACGGATGAGAAGTGCGCCGCCTGCGTGGCGCTAGGTGCCGACCACGCCATCAATTACCGTACCCAGGACTTCGTTGCAGAGGTGAAGGCGCTCACCCAAGGGCGTGGCGCGGATGTGATCCTGGACATGGTGGCCGGCGACTACATCGGACGTGAGCTGCAGTGCGTGGCTGACGATGGGCGTATCGCGGTCATTGCCACGCAGGGCGGCAACAGCAGCCAGATCGATGCGGGTCTGCTGCTGCGCAAGCGCATCGCACTGACGGGTTCGACGCTGCGCCCGCGAAGCATTGCGTACAAGACCCGTCTGGCCCAGGCGTTGCGCGACCGGGTCTGGCCGCTCATCGAGAAAGGCGTGGTCCAGCCCGTGATTCACCGGGTCTTCGATGCGGCGGATGCAGCACAGGCCCACGCGCTGATGGAGTCCAGCGCGCACGTTGGCAAGATCGTTCTGCGGTGGAGTTGAGAGCATGAGCAGGCGCTCCCTGGTGGTGGGTAACTGGAAGATGCACGGCAGCCGGCCGGCCAATGCGGCGTTGCTGGACGGCATCTTGCAGGCGCGGCCCTTCACTTGTGATGTCGCGGTGTGTGTGCCTTTTCCCTATCTCTCGGAGACGGCCGTCACCCTGGCTGGCAGCGATCTGCGCTGGGGCGCGCAGGACTGCTCCGTCCACGAGCAAGGCGCCTACACCGGTGAAGTTTCTGCCGGCATGCTGGCCGAGTTTGGTTGCCGCTACGTGATCGTCGGGCATTCCGAGCGCCGCGCCCTGCACGCCGAGAGCGATCAACAGGTGGCCGACAAGGCCAAGGCGGCCTTGGCCAAAGGGGTCACACCCATCGTGTGCGTGGGCGAAACGCTCGCGCAGCGAGAGGCCGGCCAGACCGAGGCCGTGGTCAAGCGACAGCTGTCAGCGGTGATCCATACCCTGACCCACTGCGCAGGCGAGATGGTGGTGGCCTATGAGCCGGTATGGGCGATTGGCACCGGACTGTCTGCTACACCCGAGCAGGCGCAGGCGGTACACGCGCTGTTGCGTGCACAGCTGCGTGCCGCCACCCCTCATGCCGATGGCATGAAGATTCTTTACGGCGGAAGTGTCAAGCCCGACAACGCCTCTGTGCTCTTCTCGATGCCCGACATCGACGGCGGCTTGATCGGCGGTGCAGCGCTCAAGGCTGCAGACTTCGTCTCCATTTGCAGGGCTGCCAGGCTTTGAGGCCGGCGACCCGCTTTCACTCGAACACCACTCTCACAAGACGTCTCCATCATGCAGATCTGGATGAACCTTCTTCTCGCCGTGCAGATCCTATCGGCGCTCACCATGATCGGGCTGGTGCTGGTGCAGCACGGCAAGGGGGCAGACATGGGGGCCTCCTTCGGCAGTGGCTCCTCAGGCAGCTTGTTCGGTGCCACCGGCAGCGCGAACTTCCTGTCGCGCTCCACGGCTGCCTGCGCTACGGTGTTCTTTGTGTGCACGCTCCTTCTGGCGCTGCTGTCGAATCAGGCTTCTTCCAAAGCGGGCGCGGGCACCAGCATCCTTGACCGTCCGGCTGCCGCCGCCGGCGGTGTTGGACCCGCTTCTGCTCCTGCCGCAGTGGGGGCCATTCCTGGTGCTGTGCCGACGCCTGCGGCTTCACCCGCAGTGCCCGCTCCGGTGCCGGCCAGCGCCACCAAGTGACCTGTCGCCGCACTGCGGTTTTGCCTGGAGACGGGCGGGTTTCCAGCTAGAATCTAAGGCGGTTTCGAGAGCGATTCCTCAAGACATCGAGACCATCAGAATTCAGGTTGACGTCAAGCCGACGTGGTGAAATTGGTAGACACGCTATCTTGAGGGGGTAGTGGCGAAAGCTGTGCGAGTTCGAGTCTCGCCGTCGGCACCAAAAAAGAAATCGAACGAGTGTTTTCAGCGGAGCTCCGGAGCTGAAAACAGGCCCTGCGGGACCAAGCGGGGAGGGGTTAGCAGAAGTCTGTCGCGCCAGTTTTCAGGGCCGCTGCCTCCGTTCGTCATGTCCGGTTCGGTATGCATGCATGAACGGCTCATGAGATGAACCTGCAAGAGTACTTACCGGTCATCCTTTTCATCCTGGTCGGTGTGGCGGTCGGCATCCTGCCGCAGGTCATCGGCTTCGTCTTCGGCCCGCAGCGGCCGGACGCCGCCAAGAACAGCCCATACGAGTGCGGCTTCGAAGCCTTCGAAGACGCTCGCATGAAGTTCGATGTTCGCTACTACCTGGTGGCGATCCTGTTCATCCTCTTCGACCTCGAGATTGCCTTTCTCTTTCCCTGGGCGGTGTCCCTGCATGACATCGGCGCGTCAGGCTTCTGGGCCATGATGATGTTCCTCGGGATCTTGGTGGTGGGCTTCCTTTACGAATGGAAGAAGGGCGCTCTCGATTGGGAGTGACGGGAAGGCACACGTATGGGTATTGAAGGCGTCCTCAAGGAAGGCTTTGTCACCACCTCGGTGGACAAGCTGATCAACTGGTCCAAGACCGGCTCGCTGTGGCCGATGACCTTTGGTCTGGCCTGCTGTGCGGTGGAGATGATGCACGCCGGTGCGGCGCGTTACGACATCGACCGTTTCGGCATGTTGTTCCGCCCCAGTCCGCGTCAGAGTGATCTGATGATCGTTGCGGGCACGCTGTGCAACAAGATGGCGCCTGCGCTTCGCAAGGTGTACGACCAGATGGCGGAGCCGCGCTGGGTGCTGAGCATGGGCTCGTGCGCCAACGGCGGCGGCTACTACCACTACAGCTATTCGGTGGTGCGCGGATGTGATCGCATCGTGCCGGTGGATGTCTACGTGCCGGGCTGTCCGCCCACCGCCGAGGCTCTCCTGTACGGCATCCTGCAGCTGCAGGCCAAGATCCGCCGCGAGAACACGATTGCGCGCTGACATGACGGCTTCTCTTCAGACCTTGCGCTCGACGATCGAGCAAGCCTTCGGTGAGGCGGTCCGAGACCTCAAGCTGGAGCGTGGGGAGCTTACCTTGACGGTGGCCAGTGCCGACTACGAGCGGGTGGCTCTGCGTCTGCGCGACGACCCCTCACTGCACTTCGAGCAACTGATCGATCTGTGCGGCCTGGATTACTCCGACTACCAGAACCGGCCTTGGGAAGGTCTTCGCTATTGCGTGGCTTCTCATCTCCTGAGCATTCGGCATAACTGGCGCCTGCGCCTGAAAGTCTTTGCTGCTGACGACGACATGCCGTCAGTAGCCTCTGTGACGCCCATCTGGAACGCGGCAAACTGGTTTGAGCGCGAAGCGTTTGACATGT
The DNA here is from genome assembly GCA_903885585.1 of uncultured beta proteobacterium. Taxonomy (GTDB): domain Bacteria; phylum Pseudomonadota; class Gammaproteobacteria; order Burkholderiales; family Burkholderiaceae_C; genus Rubrivivax. Next base: position 7,330 of record CAISJH010000434.1, on the reverse strand, counting down.
TCGGCATCGTGTTCGAAGGTCACGAAGATCTTCGGCGCATCCTGACGGACTACGGTTTCATCGGCCATCCCATGCGCAAAGACTTCCCGGTGTCCGGCCATGTCGAGATGCGTTACGACCCCGAGACCCGGCGCGTCATCTACCAACCGGTGACCATCGAGCCGCGAGAGAACACGCCCCGCGTTGTGCGTGAAGACCAGTACGGCGGCTTGCACTGACATGGCTGAGATCAAGAACTACACCCTCAACTTTGGCTCCGGCCGGCCGCGTTGCGGCCTTGACTTCGCCGTCGCGAAGTCAGCCTTCACCGAAGTTCAGCGCGACCCAGGCACTCGGTCGGAGGTCTGCGGTGGCTGAAATCAAGAACTACACGCTGAACTTTGGGCCGCAGCACCCGGCGGCTCACGGTGTGTTGCGGCTGGTGCTGGAGTTGGACGGCGAGGTCATCCAGCGCGCAGATCCGCACATTGGCCTGTTACATCGCGCCACCGAGAAGCTCGCCGAAAGCAAGACCTACATCCAGTCGCTGCCGTACATGGACCGCCTGGATTACGTGTCCATGATGGCCAACGAGCATGCGTACTGCCTGGCGATCGAGAAGTTGCTGGGGGTGGATGTTCCGGAGCGTGCGCAGTACATCCGGGTGATGTTCGCCGAGCTCACCCGCATCCTCAACCACCTGCTGTGGTTGGGCTGCCACGGCATGGACTGCGGGGCGATGAACATCCTCATCTACTGCTTCCGCGAGCGTGAGGACATCTTCGACATGTACGAGGCGGTATCGGGCGCGCGCATGCACGCGGCCTACTTCCGTCCGGGTGGCGTGTATCGGGATCTGCCCGACACCATGCCGCAGTACAAGGTCAGCCGCATCAAGAACGAGCGTGCGATCAAGGCGCTCAACGAGAACCGTCGGGGCTCGCTCCTGGACTTCATCGACGACTTCTGCCAGCGCTTCCCCAAGAACGTTGACGACTATGAGACGCTGCTGACCGACAACCGCATCTGGAAGCAGCGCACGGTGGGAATCGGTGTGGTCTCGCCTGAGCGGGCACTCAACCTCGGCTTCACGGGTGCGATGCTTCGCGGCTCGGGCATCGCCTGGGACCTGCGCAAGAAGCAGCCCTACGACGTTTACGACCGCATGGATTTCGACATCCCGATCGGCGTGAACGGCGACACCTACGACCGCTATCTGGTGCGGATCGAGGAGATGCGTCAGTCCAACCGCATCGTGCAGCAGTGCGTGCAGTGGCTGCGGCAGAACCCTGGCCCCGTCATCACCGCCAACCACAAGGTGGCGCCACCCAGCCGGGTGGAGATGAAGTCCAGCATGGAGGAGTTGATCCACCATTTCAAGCTCTTCACCGAAGGTTTTCATGTGCCTGAGGGTGAGGCTTATGCCGCGGTGGAGCACCCCAAGGGCGAGTTCGGCATCTACATCGTCAGTGATGGTGCCAACAAGCCATACCGCCTCAAGATCAGGCCGCCGGGCTTCTCGCACCTTGCAGCGCTTGACGAGATGAGCCGGGGTCACATGATTGCCGATGCCGTGGCCGTGATCGGCACGATGGACATCGTGTTCGGCGAGATCGATCGATGATGCAACTGTCTGATTCCACACGGGCACGCTTCGACCGCGAAGTGGCCAAGTACCCGGCCGAGCAGCGTCAATCGGCCGTGATGGCCTGTCTGTCGATCGTGCAGCAGGAGCAGGGCTACGTGTCGGCCGAGGCCGAGGAGGCGATCGCCGCGCACCTGGGTATGCCGCCCATCGCCGTGCACGAGGTCACCACCTTCTACAACATGTACAACCAGCAGCCGGTGGGCGCGTTCAAGCTCAACGTCTGCACGAACCTGCCTTGCCAGTTGCGTGGTGGGAGCAAGGCGTTGGACCATCTGTGCCACAAGCTGGGTGTGCAGCCGTACGGCACGACGGCGGACGGCACGTTCACCGTGCAACCCAGCGAGTGCCTTGGCGCCTGTGCCGACGCGCCAGTGATGTTGGTCAACGACCGCAAGATGCTCAGCTTCATGAACCATGAGCGCCTGGATGACTTGGTCGAGACTTTGAAGGGACAGGGGTGAGCCGCATGCGTGACCTGTCCTTCCTCTCCCGCTTCCAGGCCACAGGCACGGAGACCTGTTTCCATGGGCGCCACATCAACCCCCAGATCTATGCGGGCTTGAACGGGCGCAACTGGAGCCTGCAGGACTACGTCGCCCGGGGCGGCTACTCAGCGCTCAAGAAGATCCTGGGTGCTGATGGCGGCCCGGGCATGACGCCTGAGCAGGTGATTGCCGAGGTCAAGGCATCCGCCTTGCGGGGCCGCGGCGGTGCGGGATTCCCGACCGGCCTCAAGTGGAGCTTCATGCCGCGCCAGTTTCCGGGCGCCAAGTACCTGGTGTGCAACTCCGATGAAGGCGAGCCCGGTACTTGCAAGGACCGCGACATCCTCGCCTACAACCCGCACATCGTCATCGAGGGCATGACCATAGCGGCCTACGCCATGGGCATTGCCGTGGGCTACAACTACATCCACGGTGAAGTCTTCGAGGTGTACGAGCGTTTCGAGCAGGCGCTTGATGAGGCCCGTGCGGCAGGTTTCCTGGGCGACAAGATCCTCGGGTCCGCTCACAGCTTCCAACTGCATGCGCACCACGGGTTCGGCGCCTACATCTGCGGCGAAGAAACGGCGTTGCTGGAGTCACTCGAAGGCAAAAAGGGACAGCCGCGCTTCAAGCCCCCGTTTCCGGCGAGTTTTGGCCTGTATGGCAAGCCGACGACCATCAACAACACCGAGACCTTCGCTGCGGTGCCGTGGATCATCAACAACGGTGGTCAGGCCTATCTCGAGTGCGGCAAACCCAACAACGGCGGCACCAAGATCTTCTCGGTGGTGGGTGATGTGGAGAAGCCCGGCAACTTCGAGATTCCCTTGGGCACGCCGTTCTCCAAACTGCTGGAGTTGGCGGGCGGCGTCAAGGGCGGCCGGGTCTTGAAGGCGGTGATTCCAGGCGGCTCGTCGGCGCCTGTGCTGCCCGCCCACATCATGATGGACATCACGATGGACTACGACGCCATCGCCAAGGCTGGCTCCATGCTGGGCTCTGGTGCCGTCATCGTGATGGACGAGACGCGCTGCATGGTCAAGAGCCTGCTGCGCCTGAGCTACTTCTACCAGCACGAAAGCTGCGGCCAGTGCACGCCGTGCCGCGAAGGCACGGGCTGGCTGTGGCGCATGGTGGACCGCATCGAGCATGGCAAGGGCCGCCCTGACGACCTGGAGCTGCTGGATTCGGTGGCCGACAACATCAAGGGCCGCACCATCTGCGCGCTGGGCGATGCCGCGGCGATGCCGGTGCAAGGCATGCTCAAGCACTTCCGCGATGAGTTCGCCTGGCACATCGAACACAAGACCTGCAAGGTCCCCCAGACCGCCTGACGCACAAGACACCCAGCCATGATCGAAATCGAACTCGACGGCAAGAAGGTCAGCGTGCCCGAAGGCAGCATGGTCATGCATGCAGCCGACGCGGCGGGCACCTACATCCCGCACTTCTGCTATCACAAGAAGCTCAGCATCGCGGCCAACTGCCGCATGTGTCTGGTGGACGTGGAGAAGGCGCCCAAGCCCATGCCGGCCTGCGCCACCCCGGTCACCAACGGCATGATCGTGCGCACCAAGAGCGACAAGGCGGTCAAGGCGCAGAAGTCGGTGATGGAGTTCCTCCTCATCAACCACCCGCTGGATTGCCCCATCTGCGATCAGGGCGGCGAGTGCCAGCTCCAGGACCTGGCGGTAGGCTACGGCGGCTCTGCTTCGCGCTACCAGGAAGAAAAGCGCGTGGTGTTCCACAAGAGCGTGGGACCGCTGATCTCCATGGAGGAGATGAGCCGCTGCATCCACTGCACGCGTTGCGTGCGCTTCGGCCAGGAAGTGGCGGGAGTGATGGAGCTCGGCATGGCCCACCGCGGGGAACACTCGGAGATCACCACCTTCGTGGGACGCACGGTGGACTCCGAACTCTCGGGCAACATGATCGACATCTGCCCCGTGGGTGCGTTGACCAGCAAGCCTTTCCGCTACAGCGCGCGCACCTGGGAGTTGTCGCGCCGCAAGAGCGTGAGCCCGCACGATTCCACCGGTGCCAACCTGATCGTGCAGGTCAAGGCCAACCAGGTGATGCGGGTGGTGCCTCTGGAAAACGAAGCCGTCAACGAGTGCTGGATTGCCGACCGCGACCGCTTCAGCTACGAAGCGCTGAACAGTCCGCAGCGGCTGACCCAACCCATGATCAAGCAGGGTGGTCAATGGGTCACCACCGACTGGACCACCGCGCTGGAGTACGTGGCCGGCGGGCTCAAGCAGATCGTGGCCGACCATGGGGCGTCTTCCATTGGTGCGCTGGGTTCGCCGCACTCGACGGTGGAAGAGTTGCACCTGTTGGCCAAGCTGGTGCGTGGATTGGGCTCGCAGAACATCGATCACCGCCTGCGCCACGCGGACTTCCGCCGCGACGGTGCCGCCCCGGGTAGCGCGCGCTGGCTGGGCACGTCGATCGCCTCGCTGTCCGACATGCAGCGTGTGCTGGTGGTGGGCTCCTTCCTGCGCAAGGACCATCCGCTGTTCGCGCAGCGCCTGCGGCAGGCAGCTCGCCGAGGCGCCAAGATTGTGAGCCTGCATGCCGTTCATGATGACTGGCTGATGCCCGTGGCCCAGCGTTTGACTGCCGCGCCGGCTGACTGGGTGCAGTCGCTGGCAGACATCGCGTGCGCGGTGGCCGAGTCCACCGGCTTCCAGGCGCCGATGGCGGGTACGGTCACCGAAGCTGCGCGTTCCGCTGCTGCGGCGCTGCTGTCTGGTGAGCGCAAGGCCGTGCTGTTGGGCAACGCTGCCGTGCAGCACCCCCAGGCTGTCGAATTGCTTGTGCTGGCTCGCTGGATCGGTGCGCAGACCCAAGCTTCAGTAGGCGTGATGGGCGAAGCGGCCAACAGCGTGGGCGCTCAACTTGTCGATGCAGTGCCTGGCGCGGGCGGGCTGGACGTCGCCGGCATGCTGGCCCAGCCGCGCAAGGCGATGTTGTTGCTGAACGTGGAGCCGGTCCTGGACCTGGCGGACCCGTCGTCGGCCCACGCAGCCCTTCAACAGGCCGAGATGGTGGTGGCCTTCACCAGCTTCAAGGACGCGGCGGTAGAGGGCGCGGACGTGCTGCTGCCGATTGCGCCGTTCACCGAGACATCGGGCACTTTCGTCAACGCCGAAGGCAGGGTGCAGGGCTTCCACGGTGTGGTCAAGCCGTTGGGCGACACCCGTCCGGCGTGGAAGGCGCTCCGCGTGCTGGGCAACCTGCTCGGATTGTCCGGCTTCGATTTCGAGACCACCGAACAGGTACGTGCAGAAGCCTTGGGCGACGAGTCTACGTTGTCAGCTCGCCTGAGCAATGAGGTGGATGTGGCGCTCAAGGCCTCTCCTGCATCGCAGGGTTTGCAGCGAGTGGCCGAGGTGCCCATCTACGCCTCTGACGCACTGGTCAGACGTGCCGCCTCTCTGCAACTCACGGCCGATGCCCGGGAGGCTCGGGCAGGTTTGGCGCCAGGCCTTTGGGCAAGTCTGGAGCTGAAGAATGGTGACCGGGTGCGGATCACGCAGGCTGGAGGCCAGGCTGTGCTGGTTGCCAGCCTGGAGCCCACGCTGGCCGAGGGTTGCGTCCGTGTACCGGCCGGTGTGGCTGAAACGGCGCGCTTGGGCGCCATCACCGCCGGCCTGACCGTGGAGCGCTTGGCGCCGTCTGCGCAGGCCCACCAGGCGCAGGAAAGCGGAGTGGCCGCATGATCGAGCAATTGAACGCCTCCGGGGCGGCCCTGATGGGGCCCACGCTATGGCTTGTGGTGTGGAGCCTGATCAAGATCGTGGCGGTGTTGCTGCCCTTGCTGGGCTGCGTGGCCTACCTCACGCTGTGGGAGCGCAAGGCCATTGGCTGGAGCCAGGTGCGCCCGGGCCCCAACCGCGTGGGCCCGTTCGGGCTGCTCACCCCCATCGCTGATGCCGTCAAGCTGATCTTCAAGGAGATCATCCGTCCGACAGCCGCCCACAAGGGCCTGTTCTTCCTCGGCCCCATCATGACCATCATGCCGGCGCTGGCGGCCTGGGCGGTCATCCCCTTCGGCCCTGAAGTCGCGCTCGCCAATGTCAACGCGGGCCTGCTTTTCCTGATGGCCATCACCTCGTTGGAGGTGTACGGCGTGATCATCGCCGGCTGGGCGTCCAACTCGAAGTACGCCTTCCTCGGCGCCTTGCGTGCCTCGGCGCAGATGGTCTCCTATGAGATCGCCATGGGCTTCGCGCTGGTGGTGGTGCTGATGGTGTCGGCTAGCATGAACCTGAGCGACATCGTCATGTCGCAGGGCAAGGGCATGTTCGCCGACATGGGCCTGGGCTTCCTGTCGTGGAACTGGCTGCCGCTGCTGCCGGTGTTCGTCGTGTACTTCATCTCTGGCCTGGCCGAGACCAACCGCCACCCGTTTGACGTGGTGGAGGGCGAATCGGAGATCGTGGCCGGTCACATGATCGAGTACTCGGGGATGTCGTTCGCGATGTTCTTCCTGGCTGAGTACGCCAACATGATCCTGGTGTCGATGTTGTGTGTGCTGCTGTTCCTGGGAGGCTGGCTGCCCCCCGTGGCGGCGCTGGACTTCATCCCGGGCTGGATCTGGCTGGGCCTGAAGGTTTTTGCTGTGGCCACCATGTTCCTGTGGGTCCGTGCCAGCTTCCCTCGCTTCCGTTACGACCAGATCATGCGTCTGGGCTGGAAGATCTTCATCCCGGTCACCCTGGTGTGGCTGGTCGTCGTGGGACTGTGGATCCAGTCCCCCTTCAACATCTGGAAATGAGCCTGGAGCCCCAACCATCATGGCGGTGAAAGACGTCCTCCAGAGCTTCATGCTCACCGAGCTGTTCAAGGGCCTGGCCCTGACCGGCCGGCACTTCCTGTCGCGCACGATCACCGTGCAGTTCCCTGAGGAGAAAACGCCGCAGTCGCCGCGTTTCCGGGGCCTGCACGCCTTGCGCCGGTATGAGAACGGTGAAGAGCGCTGCATCGCCTGCAAGCTGTGCGAAGCGGTGTGCCCGGCCATGGCCATCACCATCGAGTCCGAGGTGCGCGACGACGGCAGCCGCCGCACCAAGCGCTACGACATCGACCTGACCAAATGCATCTTCTGCGGCTTCTGCGAAGAGAGCTGCCCGGTGGACTCCATCGTCGAGACCCATCACTTCGAATACCACGGCGAGAAGCGCGGCGACCTGTACTTCACCAAGGACATGCT
>CAISJH010000433.1 GCA_903885585.1 uncultured beta proteobacterium | reverse complement strand
CTCGTGCAGTTCGGCTGAAGTGCGTGCCGCTTCTTCAATGGCGCCACGGTCGGGCCGCGTCACCAGCACCACGGTCGTGAGCGCCGCGTCGCTCAAGGCCTCGAGCGCGGCCTTGAACCGCGCCTCCTGCATCTTCAGACCTGAGTGGGGACCGAGGCACGAGGCACCGCGGTCGTTGCCGTCCAAGAAGCCGGTCCAGGCTTTGGGCAGGCTGAGCAGGCGCAGGGTGTGGCCGGTGGGCGCCGTGTCGAAGACGATGTGGTCCCAGGACGCGGCGCCGTCGGCCAGCAGGGCCGAGAACTCATCGAAGGAGGCGATCTCGGTGGTGCAGGCGCCCGACAGTTGCTCACGCACCGTCGACAGCTCCTCCGCGGTGGCCCTGCCCTCCATCTGCGCCAGCACCCGCAAGCGGTACGCCTCGGCGGCGTTGTCGGGGTCGATGTTGAGCACCGACAGGCCGGGCGCGCCAGGGACCGCAACGGGCGTGTTGCGCAGCTCGATGCCGAGCATCTCGTCCAGGTTGGACGCTGCATCGGTGCTCACCAGCAGCACCCGCTTGCCGGCATCGGCCAGCGTGAACGCCGCAGCGCTCGACAGCGAGGTCTTGCCCACCCCGCCCTTGCCGGTAAAGAAGAGATACCGCGTCGGGTGGTTCAGGAACCCGACTCCCGCGGGTTTGAACCAGGTGCGCACGATTTCATGCGACGGAATGCCGCCGCTGTGGACCACCCGGTCCGCGATGACCACGGCCGGGGTGGCATGCACCCCGTAGGCCCTGATCTCGTCCGGGCGCTCGACCTTGATGATCTCGACTTCGACGCCCGCATCGCGGGCGGTGCGCTCGATGAGGCCGACCGTGCTGCGGCACTTGCTGCAGCCCGAGCCCAGCACCTTGACTTTCATACGGATGGACACTTTTCGAGTGTGTACTGCTGGATCGTTTGCCCGCATTGATGCTGATCACGCACAAACCAAGTTCAATAGGGGTGCGCTCGAGGGATCGTGAGGCAGCGACCCCGAAGGTCGGCTGTGCTTGCGCTTTTCATCGGCCCCGCATGATCCAGGTCATGGGCGATTCGGGCTCGTGGGCGCACAGTGCGTGGGGAGGATGTCCCCGTGAGAGTGAAGGTGCTGGGTGCGCGCAGCGGCGAGTGCCGTCGAGAGTTCGGAACCAGTGACCCGCTTGCCTCCGCCAAGGCGAACCGCAGGCGGGTGCTTGCGCCTTGGCAGACGGGACGATGGGGCGGGGCGGGCCGATGACGGCCGCTCAGCTGCTGGGCCTGATCACCGCGGCGTTGTTGGCGCAACTGACGGTGGGCGTTGGCGTGGTGATGCTGCGCCGGCGTTCAAGACTGAAGTTGGCGCCACTGGCAGGCCCCGCGGACAGGGCAGTCAGCACGCACAGCGCCTGGGTCGGATGGCGCGAGTTCCGGGTGGCGGAGCGCGTGGTCGAGGATGCTCAGGGCTCCCAGTGCTCGTTCCACCTGCAGCCCGTGGATGGCCAGCCCTTGCCGGCCTTCAAGCCGGGCCAGTTCCTGACTTTCTGGTTGGAACTGGGGCCGAGCGCACCGCAGCCGGGTGCCACCCCACTCACCGCCACACGCTGCTACTCGCTGTCGGACGGCCCTGACCCGGCCCGCTACCGCGTCACCATCAAGCGTGTACCGGCGCCCGAAGACCACCCTGAATGGCGGCCAGGCCTGTGTTCGAGCCACTTTCATGATCACGTGCAGGTGGGCGATGTGCTGCGCGTGAAGGCGCCGGCGGGACACTTCTTCATCGACCCGGACCCGGGCGTGCCGGTGGTGTTGATCGGCGGCGGCATCGGCATCACCCCCATGATGAGCATGCTGCGCTGGTGCGTGCAGCACCAGCCGCGGCGGCCGGTGCACCTGTTCTACGGCTTGCGCAGCAGCCAGGAGCATGCCTTCAAGCGGGTGCTGGAAGACCTGGCGGCTTCAGCGCCGGCGATGCGCCTGCATGTCGTCTACAGCCGGCCCGGTGCTGAAGACCTGCTGGGGCGCGACTACCAGCACCGTGGGCATGTGGATGTGGACCTGCTGCGTCGCAGCTTGCCGCATGGCAGGCACCAGTTCTACGTCTGCGGCCCGGCCCCGATGATGCAGACCCTGGTGCCGGCGCTGGCGGACTGGGGCGTGGCAGCGGCGGACATCCACTGCGAGGCTTTCGGCCCGGCGTCCGTGAAGCTGCCCGGGCTGCCAGGCGAGCCCATGGCGGCCGCAGCCGCGAGCTTCGAGGTGAAGTTGCAGCGCTCGGGACGCACCCTCACCTGGAGCGGCGAGGAGACTTCGCTGCTGGAGTTTGTGGAGCGTCACGGGGTGGAGGTGGCGTCGGGCTGCCGCTCGGGCGGCTGCGGCAGTTGCGAGACCCGGCTGCTGCACGGGCGGGTGGATTACGCGCAGGCCCCCGACCATGAGGTGGCCCCGGGCCACTGCCTGCTGTGCGTGGGCCGGCCAGCGTCGGCGCTGGTGCTGGAGGCGTGATGCTGCAGAAGATTCAAAAGGCCAGACTCCTGCAGCGTGCAGTGCTGCCCTTCGTAGCGAGCTTTGCGCTGCTCGCGCTGCTGGCGCTGGCGTTGGACGGCCTGCTGCACGCGCTGGACCTGCGGTGGGTGGGGCGCTGGCTGGGGATTCCCGGCACGCTGCTGATCATCGCCTCCACCGTCTACTCGCTGCGCAAGCGCAAGCTGATCCGCCGCGGCCAGCCGGCCCAGCTGCTGAAGTGGCACGAGTCGCTCGCGTGGCTGGGCTCTCTGCTGGTGTTGGTGCATGCCGGGGTGCACTTCAACGCCATCCTCGGCTGGCTGGCGGTCTGGGCCATGCTGATCAATGTGGGCAGCGGCCTGACGGGCCAGTTCCTGCTGGAGCGCTCGCGCCGCCGCATGGAGGAAGCCCGGCAGCGCCTGCGCGCGGGCGGCTTGCCCGAGGCCGATCTCGAGAACCAGCTGTACTGGGACAGCCTGACCTTCGACGCCGTCAAGCAGTGGCGCGTGGTGCACTTTCCCATCACCCGGGCCTTTGCCGTGCTGGCCACGGCGCACATCGTGGCCGTTTTCCTGTTCTGGGGTTGGAATTGAAGAAGAAGCGCCCGGTCCTGCTGATCGTCATCGCGCTCAATCTGGTGGCGCTGATCGCACTGGCCTTCGCCTACCCGCACCTGATGGTGAGCCCGGGACCGCTGGTGAAGGGGCATGAGGAACTGGCCACCGACTGCTTTGCCTGCCACGCGGCCTGGCGTGGTGCGTCCACCCAGCGCTGCACGGCGTGCCACGCCGTGGCCGATGTGGGCTTGAAGACCACCCCGGGTGTGCCGATCCCGAACCGCACGGTCAAGGTCTCGTTTCACCAGCAGCTCATCGAGCAGGACTGCATGGCCTGCCACAGCGACCACCAGGG
>CAISJH010000432.1 GCA_903885585.1 uncultured beta proteobacterium | reverse complement strand
GGCCCGAGGCGGTCTACATCGTGGAGCGGCTGATGGACGCCGCCGCGCAGCAGATGGGGCTGGACCCGGCCGAACTGCGCCGGCGCAACCTGGTGCGGCCGCAGCAGATGCCCTACACCAATGCCGTCAAGCAGGTGTACGACAGCGGCGAGTTCGAGAAGATGCTGGACCAGGGCCTGGCACTGGGCGACTGGAGCGGCTATGCCACGAGGGCCGCGCAATCGGCTGCGGCGGGCCGGCTGCGCGGGCGCAGCGTCACCACCTTCCTGGAGTGGACCGGCGGCAACGCGCTGTCCGAGACCGTGAAGGTGGACGTGCGCGCCGACGGCATCATCGAGCTGACCTCGGCCACCATGCCCATGGGCCAGGGCATCGCCACCAGCTCCGCCCAGCTGGCGGTGGACACCTTTGGCGTGCCGGTCGACCGCATCCGCATCCTGCAGGGCGACACCGACCGCGCCACCGGCTTTGGCAGCGCCGGCAGCCGCTCGCTGTTCACCGGCGGCGGCGCGGTGCGGGTGGCCAGCGAGCGCACGGTCGAGCACGCCAAGGACCTGGCCGCGCAGGCCATGGAAGTGCCGGCCACCGACCTGGTCTACGAGGCCGGGCAGTTCCGCGTGGTGGGCACCGACCTGGAGATGGGCCTGTTCGACCTGGCCGCGCGCCAGGAGGCCGGGCGCATCACCGTCAGCGGCGACGCCACCGCGGGCGCGCCCAGCTGGCCCAACGCCTGCCACGTGTGCGAGGTGGAGGTGGACCCGGAGACCGGCGAGGTGGCCGTGGTGGCCTACGCCAGCGTCAACGACATCGGCCGCGTCATCAGCCCGCAGATCGTTCAGGGCCAGGTGGAAGGCGGCGCGGTGCAAGGCATCGGCCAGGCGCTGTGCGAGCGCATCGTCTACGACGACTCAGGCCAGCTGCTGACCGCCAGCTTCATGGACTACGCCATGCCGCACGCCGACGGCTTCCTCGGCTTCAAGACCGTGTTCGATACCAGCGTGCCCTGCAAGACCAACCTGCTGGGCGCCAAGGGCGTGGGCGAGCTCGGCACCATCGGCGCCACGCCGGCGGTGGTGAACGCAGTGCTGGACGCGCTGACCAGCGCCGGCGTGCCGCGCGACGTGGCGCTCGGTCTGCAGATGCCGCTGACCAGCGAGCGCGTGTGGGGTGCCTTGCAGGCGCGGCCTTGAGCTCCTGGCAATCAAAGGCAGTCTCGGCCTTGGTGGCTGGACGGTTGCAGGCCTCTTGAGCGCATGAGCCTGCCCCTGGAGCTGCGGGTTGACCCACGGCGCTCGCGGCTGACCTTCTATGGTCTGCTGGCCGGAGCCTTGGTGCTGATCTGGTCGGCCTGTGCCATCAGCCTGCATCTGGTCAGCGCCAACGACCATGCCACGCTGGAAGCGCGCATCCAGTCCGATGCCTTGATCCTGGAGGAACACGCCTCACGCACGCTGGACACGGTGACGGCCAGGCTGGACACCCTGGCCGCCATCACGGACCCCGATGCCCTCGCTGACGGCCGCTTGTCCTCCAACGCCCTGCGCAACCTCATCCTGGACGACCGCATCTTGCGCAGCGTGTCGCTGGTGGACGAAAGCGGCCAGGTGCTCAGCAGTTCATCGCCCGCCAATGTGGGCGTCACCCTGCCACCGGGCACGCTGCCCGGCCCCACGGGACTGACCTCGTCGGGTGGCGTGCGCTTCGGCCAGGCTGGGCTGCGCCGGGATCTGAACGAGCCCATGCCTGCGGGCTCACCGGGACCGGGGGCATGGCTGGCCACCAAGGAGCTGACACTGGGCTCGCGCCCCTACCAGCTGGTGGCCGTGGTCAACCTGGCTTTGTTCGAGAACCTCTGGACTCGGGTGGATCAGGACGAGTTCACCGAACTCGTCCTGATGGACTTGGCCGGCCAGCGGCTCATCACGCACCACGGCTTCCTGGCTGAGGACGCAGCCTTGCGCAGCGCCTTGCTGGCCGCCTTGGTGCCGCAACCGGCCGGACGCTTCGACTTCGGGCCGCACGACCGCTATCAGGTGGCCTACCGCGTGAGCCCGAGGCACCCGGTGGTGATGCTCGTGATCGGTGATCTGGAGCGACTTGCACAGACCCGCAAGAGCACCACCGGTCAATTCGCCGCAGCAGCGCTGCTGGCGTCACTGCTGGTGACGGGTGTGCTGGCCTGGCTGTACCGCGCCTACCAGCGCTACGAAGTCGCGGTGGTAGAGATGTCCAACCAGGCGCGGGCCATCGCGGCGCACATGCTGGTCAGCGAGTCCACCCCCGACGGCACCATCACCTCGGTCAACGACAACTACTGCATCACCTGCGGCTACGAGGCCGCGGAGCTGATCGGAAAGAACCACCGCATCTTCAACTCCGGCATCCACCCTCCCGGCTACTACCGCGTGCTGTGGGAGACCGTGCTGGCCGGCAAGGTCTGGAAAGGCACCTTTCGCAACCGGCACAAGGACGGCAGCCACATCTGGCTGATGGCCACCATCATCCCCTTCGCCAACGCCTGGGGCAAGGTAGAGCGCTTCGTGGCCATCTACACGGACATCACGGAGTCGATCACGCTGTCACGCGAGGTGGGACAGGAGCGACGCCGGCGCGAGCAACTGGCTCAGGTCAACCAGGACCTGCTGAGCGCCGCGCACACCGACCCGCTCACAGGCGTGGCCAACCGGCGGGGCTTCGACAGCTTTGCCTCCCACCTGCCCGAGCCGGGCAGCCGCGGCCCGGTGGCCGTGCTGATGCTGGACCTGGACCACTTCAAGTCGGTGAACGACACCTACGGGCACGCCGCCGGCGACGAGGTGCTGAAGGTCATGGCGCGCCGATGGACCCAGCAGATCCGAGACTCCGACCTGCTCGCGCGCATGGGCGGAGAGGAGTTCTGCATCCTGCTGCCCGGCGCCGACCTGGAAGGCGCCCGGGGCGTGGCCGAGAAGATCCGCCAGGCCACCTGCAACACGCCTGTGATGGTGACCGAGGG
>CAISJH010000431.1 GCA_903885585.1 uncultured beta proteobacterium | reverse complement strand
CACCTTGGTGGCGTCTGCGCCCCAGTTCTCCAGGTCGATCACGGCCTCTGGCGTGGCCACGTTGCCGGCGATGACGAAGGTTTGCGGCAGGCGTTGCTTGATGTGCTCGATGGTCTTGCGCACGCTGTCGGCATGGCCGTGGGCGATGTCGATGGTGATGTAGTCGGCGCCCACGCCCTCGGCCGCCAGGCGGTCGATGGTGTCGAAGTCGGCCGGCTTGACGCCCGAGCTGATGGACACGAACAGGCCCAGATCTCGCATCCGCTTGGCGTACGCCACGTTGTCCAGGTCGAAGCGGTGCATGACGTAGAAGTAGCCGTTGGCCGCCAGCCACTGGCTGATCGACTCATCGATCACGGTCTTCATGTTGGCCGGCACCGCCGGCAGGGCGAACCGGCGTCCGCCGAACTCCACCGAGGCGTCGCACTCGCTGCGGCTTTCCACGCGGCACTTGCGCGGCAGCAGCAGGACGTTGTCGTAGTCGAAGATTTCCATTGCAGCAGCTCCATCAAAACGGTTGAGAGCGCTTGACCGGGAGCCGGCAAGACCTTTCCCAGAAGGCGCTGCAAGGCGCGGCAGCGGGGGGAAGGGTCGCCGGGCACCTGAATTTGGGCCCGGTGGCCGAGTTTACCTCTGCGGAACTTGCGGTGACTGACAAGGGCGCTGGCTGACAGAATGACTCCCATGCATCGTGAACCACATCAAGGCTTTGAACCCCCCGAAGTCGCTCGGGAGGGCGAGGGCACCGGCGAGGTGTCTGCGCCCCCTGGGGCCGCCGGCGTGCCCGCGGCCCTGCTTCGAGGCCTGAACCCGGAGCAACTCGCAGCGGTGACCCTGCCCGCGCGCCCCGCTTTGATACTGGCCGGTGCCGGCTCGGGCAAGACGCGTGTGCTCACCACGCGCATTGCGTGGCTGCTGCAGACGGGCCAGGTCTCGCCTGCGGGCGTGATGGCCGTGACCTTCACCAACAAGGCGGCCAAGGAGATGCTCACGCGCCTGTCGGCCATGCTGCCGGTGAACGTGCGCGGCATGTGGATCGGCACCTTCCACGGCCTGTGCAACCGCTTCCTGCGCACGCATTGGAAGCTGGCCGGGCTGCCGCAGTCGTTCCAGATCCTGGACGTCCAGGATTCGCTGTCAGCCGTCAAGCGCGTCATCAAGGCGCTGCAGCTGGACGAGCAGCGCTTCGTGCCCAAGCAGGTCAGCTGGTTCATTGCCGGCAGCAAGGAAGACGGCCTGCGGCCGCGAGACATCGAGCTGCGTGACGAGCAGACGCGCAAGCTGGTGGAGATCTACCAGGCCTACGAAGACCAGTGCCAGCGCGAAGGCGTGGTGGATTTCGCCGAACTGATGCTGCGCAGCTACGAGCTGATGCGCGACCACGACGCGGTGCGCGAGCACTACCGGCGGCGCTTCCACCACCTGTTGGTGGATGAGTTCCAGGACACCAACCGCCTGCAGTACCGCTGGCTTCAGATGTTTGCCCCGCCCGGTACCGATCAGGGCGTGTTCGCCGTCGGCGACGACGACCAGAGCATCTATGCCTTCCGCGGTGCGCGGGTGGGCAACATGGCCGACTTCGAGCGCGAGTACCGCGTGCAGGAGGTCATCAAGCTCGAGCGTAACTACCGCTCGGCCGGCAACATCCTGGACGCCGCCAACGAGCTGATCTCCAACAACAGCCGCCGTCTGGGCAAGAACCTGCGTACCGAATCCGGGCCAGGTGAGCCGGTACGCGTACACGAGGCCACCAGCGACTACGCCGAGGCGCAGTGGTTCCTAGAGGAAGCACAGCAGCTGCACCGCGCCGGCACGGCCCGCAGCGAGATCGCGCTGCTGTACCGCAGCAATGCGCAAAGCCGCGTGCTGGAGAGCGCGCTGTTCAACGCCGGCATGCCGTACCGCGTCTACGGGGGCTTGCGCTTCTTCGAGCGGGCCGAGGTCAAGCACGCGCTGGCCTACCTGCGCTTGCTGGAGAACCCGAACGACGACACCAGCTTCCTTCGGGTGGTGAACTTCCCTGTCCGGGGCATCGGCGCGCGCACCATCGAGCTGCTGCAGGACGCCGCTCGCCAGAGCGGACGCAGCCTGCAGCAGAGCGTGGGCAGCGTGGCGGGCAAGGGCGGGGCCAGTCTGGCAGCCTTTGTCGGGCTGGTGGACGCCATGCGCGAGGCCACTCGGGGCCTGACGCTGCGCCAGATCATCGAGCACATGCTGCAGGCCAGCTGCCTCATCGATTTCTACCGCACCGACAAGGAGGGGCAGGACCGGCTCGAGAACCTGGAGGAACTGGTCAACGCCGCCGAAGCCTTTGTCACCCAGGAAGGCTTCGGCAAGGACGCGGTGAGCCTGCCAGTGGACGAGGCGCTGCCCGCACTGTCCACGCCCGACGCGGACAGTGGCGAAGTGATGTCGCCGCTGGCGGCCTTTCTCACCCACGCGGCGCTTGAAGCCGGTGACAACCAGGCCCAGGCCGGGCAGGATGCCATCCAGCTGATGACGGTGCATTCGGCCAAGGGCTTGGAGTTCGACGCCGTCTTCATCACGGGCCTGGAGGAGGGCTTGTTCCCGCACGAGAACTCCCTGTCCGACGCGGACGGCTTGGAAGAAGAGCGGCGGCTGATGTACGTGGCCATCACCCGGGCCCGCCAGCGCCTGTACCTGAGCTTCAGCCAGACGCGCATGCTGCACGGTCAGACGCGCTACAACGTGCGCAGCCGCTTCTTCGACGAGTTGCCTGAAGGCGCGCTGAAGTGGCTGACCCCGCGCACCGCCGGGTTCGGCTCCGACTACGCGCGGGATTACCAGGCGGCCTGGGCGCGAGGCTCGGGCCTGCACTCCATCGTCGGTGCCGGGCGGGTGGGTCCGGCGTCCACCATCTCGCCTGCCCCGCAGCGTCAGGGTTCAGGTCCTGGCGCACCCGCTTCAGGTGGCCGCTGGCGCTCAGGCCAGGCGGTGTTTCACAACAAGTTCGGTGAGGGCGTGATCATCACGCTGGAGGGCGGCGGCGAGGACGCGCGGGCTCAGGTCAACTTCGGTCGCCATGGCGTCAAGTGGCTGGCGCTGGCGATCGCGAAGCTCACCCCCGTGGACTGAGGCCGCCGGACGTACAGACTCTCACGGCGCTGCGTGTCGGATGCTGCTGCCGCCGAAGCTGTCGTTGAAGGTGAACAGCAGCGACACGTAGAACACGGTGGAGAAGATCAGCACCGAGGGCAGCAGCATCAT
>CAISJH010000430.1 GCA_903885585.1 uncultured beta proteobacterium | reverse complement strand
CTGCACCTGGGGCAGCCGTTGCGCGATGGCCTGCACCAGCGGGTCCAGACTCTGCTGGAGGGTGTCCAAAAGCGGCGCGAGTTCCACCGGTGACTGACCGGCCTTGATGGCCAGTTCCAGGGCCTCTGCCAGCTGCTGCACCGAGCTTGCCCCGATGTTGCCCGACACGCCCCGTGTCGTGTGCGCCAGACGCTGGGCGGTCTCGCGGTCTTCGAGCGCCAGCGCGGCACGCAACTCGGCCACGGCAGCGGCCTGGCCGGCCACGTACTTCTCCAGCATCGACTGGTAGCGCGGCACCTTGCCCAGCACGCGCTTGAGGCCGAGCTCGGTGTTCAGGCCTTCGATGTCGCGAGGAACCTGCCACTCTGCAGAGTCACTTCTCGAGACACCTTGCACAGCCACGCTCGAAGCCGGCTCGGGGCTTCCACTGGCCGACGCCATCGTCAAGGCCTCCCCAACAGGCTTGACCCACTTCAGCATCGTCAGGAACAGCTCGCGCGGCTCGATCGGCTTGGCCACGTGGTCGTCCATGCCCGCTGCCCGGCAGGCCTCGCGGTCAGCCTGCATGGCGTTGGCCGTCATGGCCACGATGGGGAGGGTAGCGAACTGCGGCATCTCCCGGATGATGCGGGTGGCGGTCAAGCCATCCATCACCGGCATCTGCATGTCCATCAGCACGATGTCGTAGTTGGCACTCTGCACCTTGTCCACGGCGATCTGGCCGTTGTCGGCCACGTCCACCACCAGGCCGGCGCTGCGCAACAGCTCGGTGGCCACCTCCTGATTGAGGTCGTTGTCTTCCACCAGCAGCACCTTGGCCCCACGGATGGCGGCCAACGCCGCCTGCGGGCTCTCTCCCAGGTCGCGCTCCTCCAAGGTGGCCACGTGCTGGCCGAAGAGACGGCTCACGGAGTCGAACAACATCGAGGCGTTAACCGGCTTGACCAGCACGTTGTCGATCTTCCTGTCCTCGGCGCTCTTGAGCACTTCCTCGCGCCCATAGCCGGTGACCAGCACCATGCGGGGCATCTTGTCGTAGGGCCGTTGGCGCACCCGCTCGGCCAGCTCGATGCCGTTCATGCCCGGCATCTGCCAGTCCAGGTACACAGCCTCGTAGGGCCGTCCTTGCGCTGCGGCGCGGTCCAACAAGTCCAGTGCCTGGGCGCCCGAATCGGCAGTGTCGACTTGCAGGTGCAGGTCGGTCAGCAGGCGGCCCAGCAGCAGACGCGCCGGCTCGTTGTCGTCCACCACCAGGATGCGCTTGCCCTCGAGGTCGTCACGAAGCAGCTGCGGCACCACCTGGCTCTGGCTCTTGCCCAGCCGCGCCGTGAACCAGAAGGTGCTGCCCTGGCCGTGCACGCTGTCCACGCCCACCTCGCCGCCCATCAACTGGGCGATCTGCTTGGTGATGGCCAGCCCCAGACCCGTGCCGCCGTACTGGCGCGTGGTGGAGGTATCCGCCTGCTGGAAGCTCTGGAACAGCTTGGCCATCTGCTCCGGGGTCAGGCCGATGCCGGTGTCGGTGACCGCACCAAAGATCAGGATCTCGGTGTCGGTCTGTTCGCGCACCTTGATGGAGATGGTGATCTCGCCGCGCTCGGTGAACTTCACCGCGTTGTTGGCGTAGTTGATGAGGATCTGCCCCAGGCGCAGCGGGTCACCGACCAGACGCTGGGGCAGGGCCGTGTCGATGTCGAACAGCAACTCCAGTCCCTTGGCGGTGGCCTTCTCGGCAATCAGGTTGGCCACGTTCTGCAGCACCTGGTCCAGCGTGAAGTCGATAGCCTCGATGCCGAGCTTGCCCGCCTCGATCTTGGAGTAGTCCAGGATGTCGTTGATGATGCCCAGCAGGTGCTGCGCTGACTGGTGGGCCTTGCCGATGTGATTGCGTTGCTTCGCGCCCAGATCCGTCTGCAAGGTCAGATACGTCATCCCGATCACCGCGTTCAGTGGCGTCCGGATCTCATGACTCATCTGCGCCAGAAACTGTGACTTGGCCAGGGCGGCCTTTTCGGCTAGCAGCTTTTCCTGCCCCAGGCGCAGCTCCGTCTCGATGGTCGTGGCCAACTGCCTGCGCTGCGCCTCCAGCCGCACCGAGGCCCCATCGAGCGCCCGCTGAAGGTCTTCAATCTCCAGAGGAGCGGGGGCGGGGGCCAGGCGCTGGCCCACGCCATGCTCGAGTGACAGCGCAAAGTCGTGCGCCCGCGCCAAGGCCTTCATGGGGCGCCGCAAGAACAGCCCGATCAGCAATCCACACCCCAGTACCGAGAGTGCGCCGACCAGGCCCGTGCTGATCAGGATGCGCTGCCTGGCCGCCGCCAGATTCGCGGTGGACAGATCAGCACGTACCCAGCCCACCACCTCGCCGGCCGCCACGGGTGCCCAGGCCACCAAGGTGGGCGTGTCGCTGTTCAGGGTCTTGAGGGCGGTTTGCGTGGACCTGGACGCCGGCACCGGCAGCGCTGCGCGATCAGCGCCGAACTCGGGGCGTGCTGTGCCATCTGGGCCTTTCTGCACACGGCTGACCGGTGTGCCGTCGGCAAGCACCAGACGCAAGGCCTGCACATCGGGAAAGTTGGCCGCCCGCAGGAGCAGGTTCTCGATCCGGTCAAGTTCCTGTTGCAGCAGGGGGTCAGCGCTGGCCACCGCCAGGTTGTCGGCCAGTGCTGTGGCCTGGCGCTCGAGATCGCGGCTGGCTGCGTGGCCGAGGTCCGCAAGCACCCAGGATGCATGTCCACCCACGGCCAGCAGTACTGCCAGCGTGGTGGTGGCAATGAGTTGCACCCCGAGCTTGCGGCGCCATCCGGCCTGCGCCTGGGTGGGTGGCGCGGGCGCGTTTTCTGGTGGGGCCGGTGCAGCGCTCACAGTCGCTTTCAAAGTCGCTTCAGCGCTTTACGCGGAGGCCATCACACGCCGACGCCTGAATGGCGTGCCGGGGTTGCTGGCCATCCGGTCCTTCAGCCCTTCAGCTCTTTTCAGCCCTCAGACTTGACGACGTACTTGTCAAGCCCGAACTGCTCGAGCGGGCGGTAGTCGCGGTCGTAGTCCGCGGCCACCAGGTTTTCCCAAGGGATATCGCCCATGGCCGCGCGCAACTCCGCCTCGCCGGCCAGACCCAGCAGGGCACGGCGGGCACTGTCCCGCAGTGCCACCGGCACGCGGGGATGTGCGCTCAGGGGGTGCGGAGGCACGCCCGGGGTCTCCATCAGGATGCGCAGCGCGTTACGTACTTCGGCGGGCTCTTCCTCGAACGTGAGGTTGATGCCGCCTGCGGCTGCACTCAGCCCACTGGCCGCGCTGCGGTAGGCAGCCGAATGGGTTTTGACGTAGGAAGGCCGGATCGCAACCTTGTCGCGTTCGGCAAGCAGGGCGCGGATCCAGAGCGAAGCCCCAAACGCGTTGGGCGCTGGGAAGGCCACCGTCTTCTGGTCCAACTCCGATGGGGTCTTGATGGGGTCGTCACGACGCACCACGAGGATGCCCGTCAGTTCCTTCTTGTCTCTGACCAGTGGAACGTAGCCCTGCGCCCGCCGGCTCATGACCTGGTGATACGGGTTCTGGTAAGCGAGATCGGGCTCACCTGCGAGCAAGGCCTTTTCGAAGGCGGGGATGCTAGGTGCAACGGTCAGCGCAAAGCTCTGTCCGGTGACTTGAGACAAGCGCTGCAGCACGGGTGCCCACGCGCGGTGGATGACCTCAGCCCGGAACTGCGGCACGACCCACACCGCCCACTTTCGCGCGGTGGTCTGGGCCTTCGCCACTCCCAGCGTAGCGGCGAGCCCCATGCCCAACACGCTGCCGACCCACTGGCGGCGGCTCGGTGACCCACTGCCTTGCAGGGCGGTGACCACCATGGGCCCTGCACAGCGCTCACCTGTCTTGCGGGATGTTGTCATGCTGTCCTGCGGGGTGTCGTGCCCGCGTCGTCGAATTCGGCCTGACGATAGGGCCTGGGCCCTCTGCGCGTCAAGGTACGGCCAGAGCTTATCCGACAGCAGCCTCGAGGGTGGCGCTCATCGGCCCTGTGCCACTGCCGAAGGCTCGGGCGCCACCGCTGCTTCACATGGACGCTGACCGGTCAGGCTGCCTTGGCAGGCGTCGCCGCCTGGGCTCGCTGCTGCGCCATCGTGCCCAGCGCCTGCTCCAGCGGCTTGAGCGTGCGCTCGGTCTGGCCCAGCTTGTCCAAGCCGAACAGGCCGATGCGGAAGGTGCGGAAGTCGGCGCCCTCGTCGCATTGCAGCGGTACGCCTGAGGCGGTCTGCAGGCCCAGGTTCAGGAAGGCCTTGCTGCTTTGCATGTCGGCGTCGTCGGTGTAACTGACCACCACGCCCGGGGCACGGAAACCGTCGGCCGCCACGCTGGGGTAGCCGTGCCGCTGCATCAGCGTGCGCACGGCCTCGCCCAGTTCCCACTGCTGCTGGCGCAGCCGCTCGAATCCGCGTTCGCGCGTCTCTTCCATGACCTTGCGTGTGGCTTCGAGCGCGTCGGTGGGCATGGTGGTGTGGTAGACGTGGCCGCCGGCTTCGTAGGTCTCCATCACCTGCAGCCACTTCTTCAGGTCCAGCGCAAAGCTGGAATTCGTGGTGGCGTCGATGCGCTCACGCGCCAAGTCAGACAGCATCACGAAGGCGCAGCAGGGTGAGCCGCTCCAGCCCTTTTGGGGCGCGCTGACCAGCACGTCCACGCCGCAGGCCTTCATGTCCACCCAGATGGCGCCGGAGGCGATGCAGTCCAGCACGAACAGCCCACCGACCTCATGCACCGCGTCAGCCACGGCACGCAGGTAGGCATCGGGCAGGATCAGGCCCGCCGATGTCTCGACATGCGGCGCGAACACCACGGCGGGCTTCTCCTTGCGGATGGTCTGCACCACCTCGTCCAGCGGAGCCGGGGCAAACGGCTCGCGCGGCCCGGGGCGCTGGCGACGCGCTTTGAGGACGGTGCACGATGAAGGGATACGACCGGCGTCGAACACCTGGGACCAGCGGAAGCTGAACCAGCCGTTGCGCAGCACCAGCACGTGCTGGTCGTGTGCGAACTGGCGCGCCACCGCCTCCATGCCGAAACTGCCGCTGCCCGGCACCACGATGGCCGAGCGGGCGGCGTAGGCTTCCTTCAGGATGCCGGAGATCGCGCACATGGTGCGCTGGAACTTCTTCGACATGTGGTTGAGCGCGCGGTCGGTGTAGACCACCGAGTACTCAAGCAGGCCGTCGGGATCAACGTGGGGAAGCAAGCCGGGCATGAAGAACTCCATGGCGGAACGTGCCGCCTAAAAGGACCCGGAGCCTACCACCGGCTGTCGTCGGCTGTGCTGACGGCCCACGGCGTCGTGCGCGTCCTGTGCGCCGGCTCACGAGCGATCTGCGCTGCGGTCTCTGGCAACACGATTGCGCTAATCGGCGTTGCGTCGTCCCTTTCGCCTCGGAGCGGGTGCAGCCTGCAGCGCGGGCGTGAAGCTGCCACAGGTGAGACGCTGACCGGCACGGAAGTGGGGCGCGTAGTCGAACACGGCGTAGTGCTGCGTCGCTGCGTTGTCCCAGATCGCGATGGAGTCCTTCTCCCAGCGGAAGCGAACCATGAACTCAGGCTTCTTGATCCATTCGAAGAGCATGTTCAGCAGGGATTCGGACAGGTCCATGTGAAGACCCAGCAGGCGCTTGGTCCAGATGCTGTTGACGAACAGGGTCTTGCGGCCTGTGACCGGATGCGAGATGACCGCAGGGTGCACGGCGGTCGGGTTGTCCTTGATCATCTTGGCTTCGCGCTCGGCAAGCGCTGCAGCCAAGGCCTCGACGCTCGGCTTCGGCGACGCCAGATGCCCAGCCTTGAGAGCGGCGTCTGCCTGCTTCTTGGCCAGCCGCTCGTAAGCATTGATGCGGCGGAAGTGCCAGGGCAGATCATGCTCGGCCTGGAGGCTCAGCAACAGTTGTTGCAGAGGTGCGCCCAGCGAATCGAAGGCTGCTCCTGCGCTCATCCACATCGTGTCACCCCCTGCGGGTGGCATGTCCGTGATGCGCAACATGGACACCAGGTTGGGCTTCTTGCGAAAGGTGACGTCGGTGTGCCAGCGATCGGTTTCCGGCGCGTCATGGCCCTCATGAGCGATGAGCTGGATCTGAGGGAAGTTCTGGAGATGAGGGAAGAACTCGTGCTCCTCCATCTCGCCGAACTTGCGGCCGAGCCGCAGGTAGCTCTCGGGCTTTAGCGCCTGGCCGCGCAGGAAGATGACCCCGTGCTGCCACAGCGCCTGCTGGATCTCCTCGTAGACGTCGTCATTGCGCACGGCATTGAGGTCGACCCCTGTGAGGTGGGCGCCAATGCAAGGTGTGACTGGATCTACCTCGATGTGTCTGAATTTCATGCGAATTGCCTTCTCACTGCCAGTGCAACAGCCGCTTCTCAAGCCATGTCATCAGCCGCACGATCGCCACGCCCAGCAATGCCAGAACGAGCAGCAAGGCCATGACGCCGTTGACGTCAAAGGTGGAACTGAGATAAGCCAGCCACTGGCCCAGGCCCTTCTCGCTGGCGATGATTTCCGCGCCAATGACCCCCAGCAGCGCATAGATCAGGCCCAGGCGCAGGCCCGAGAAGATCACCGGTACGGCGCCCGGCAGCGTGACCTGGACGAAGGTGGTGGTGGCACGCGCTCCCAAAGTGCGGCACAGCGTCACGTGGTCGGGACTCACACCCCTGATGCCCGCCACCGTGGCCGACAAGACGATAAAGAAGGTCAAAGAAAACCCCACGGCGATCTTGCTGCCCAGGCCCAGCCCGAACCAGAGGATGAACAGGGGCGCCAGCGCGATGCGAGGCATGACGTTCAGCGCGCTGAAGTAGGGTTCAGCGAAGCGCTCCAGCGAAGGCCAGCGCACGAAAGCCAGCCCCACCGCGAAGGCGGCCGTGCTGCCCAGTGCGAAGGAGGACACCACGCCGGCCATGGTCCAGCCCAGGTCTGTCCACAGTTTGGCGGACGTCGCGTTGAGCCACAGGAACTTCGCCACGCCGCTGGGTTGGCCGAAGAAGGTGGGGTCCAGCCAACGTCGTTCGGCGGCCAGTTCCCCAAGGCCCAGCAGCACTGCAATGAATGCCACGTGCAGCCCAGCGCGACGCCAAAGGCTGGAACCGTCCTTCACACCATCTTCAGCCCTCATGGCGCGCCCATCCAGATTCCAGGTGCGACCACAGCAGGGCGTAGAGCTCGTGAAAGTGCGGGTCCTTCTGCAGCTCACGGATCGATCGCGGACGAGGCAGGTCGATGAGCACGTCGGCCACGATACGGCCGGGTCGCGAGGACATCACCACCACTCGGTCCGACACGGCCACGGCCTCGGCCAAGTCATGGGTCACGAAGAGGACGGAGTGCCGATGCTGGTGGCACAGTCGCAAGAGCAAGTCCTCCAGCTGGAGCTTGGTTTGTGCGTCCAGGGCGCCAAAGGGTTCGTCCATCAGCAGCAAGGGAGCGTCCATGGCGAAGGTGCGTGCCAGCGCAGTGCGCTGGCGCATGCCGTGCGACAGGGCCTTGGGCAACATCTGCTCTTGTCCTGCCAGACCCACCTCAGCCAGCAAGGTGCGCGCCCGCTCAAGTCGCTGCAGCTTGGGCACCCCCCGAACCTCGAGGCCGAAGGCTGCGTTGTCCAGTGCCGTGCGCCACGGCAGCAGGCTGTCTCGTGCCAGCATGTAGGCGACGTCGGGATTGCCCTGTCGGGGCGGCAGCCCCATCACCTGCAGCTGACCGGGTCCCTCGTGAGACACCAGACCCGCACACAGGTTGAGCAACGTCGTCTTCCCGCAACCGCTCGGCCCGACCAGCGAAACAAACTCCCCTTCATCGACCCGCAGCGAGACATCGTCCAGCACGGGCGACTGACCGTCAAAGCTCAGGTGCAGGCTGTCCAGTTGAATGGCCGGGCCCGCTCGAGGTTGGGACATCATGAAATCGACGGCCTGCAGGGGAGCCTGGCTCCGTATAGAAGGTCAGCGCTGCAGCAGTCTCGAGGTGTCGACCAACCTGTCGATCTGTCCGTTGCTGTGCAGGTACTGCGCAGCGTGTTGCAGCGCCTTGGGGTCCACGTCAGCACCAAAGCCGGGCATGCTGTTACGCAGGGCCACCTCCAGCACTCTTTCTCCGCCTGGTGCGTTGATGGGGAACGTGTCACGCGCGATCTTCAGCATGGCGTCGAATTGCGCCGGATTGCGCGCCAAGACCTCCGCTTCGCGAAGGACACGCACATAGGCCTCCACGGCCTTCGGGTTGCGGGCCGCGAACTCGGCCCTGACAGTCTGGACGCTGGCGGCGCCGCGCAGGTTCAGGATGTCAGCCGGACCCTGACCCTTGCGCGGGTCCAGCACCACTCGGCACGCCTTGCTGACTTCACAGAAGCCGTCCATGGGGGTGAACAGCACCAGCGCATCGATCTGCTTGTTCACCATGGCCGGAAAGGCGGTGTTGGGTGCACCAACCGCCACGATGGTCACGTCCTCTGCCTTCATGCCCGCATCCTTGAGCATGTCCACCAGCTGGAACTCCGCGCCGCTGCCTCGGGCCGTCACTCCTACGCGCTTGCCCTTGAAGTCCTGCATCATCCCCGGGTAGCCTTTGCCGACGTTGGGTGTTTCCAGGCCTGCTGCCGCCATCAGGAAAAAGATGGGCTCGCGCGCGCCGCTCGCAATCACCTTGAGGTCAGCGCCCTTGTGTGCGGCCTGGACCACCACCTCAGGGGGGCCGAAGGCCACATCCAAGTCGCCTGAGAGCAGTGTCTGGATACCCAGGGGCGCCGCCGGGATGGTCTTTAGCTCGCACTTCAACCCCTGCTTCTCGCACAGTCCGTTGGCATTGGCGACGCGTACGAGGAAATTGCCCAGGCCGGGATAGTCCTGAATCCTCAGCGTGGTGGTCTGGGACCACGCGGGGAGGGCCAACAGCAGCCCAGTGATCCATCCGGCAAGTCGAACGGTCTTGATCATCTGCCATCCTCCAGTGGTGCAACCGGGTGTCGAGAAGCACCCGGAACAACGATTAGACGGCTGGCCGTTCTTTCAGATTGCCGCATACGTGACAATCCGCGGGTGAATCCCTATCCCGTTCCTGGTGCCCGGGCTCCAGGGTCACCCTACCGCTTGCATCTGTGGCAGATATTGCCTGCCGAGGCGGTTGACACCTTGCGCCGTCAGGCAGTGTTGAGGCAGTTCCGCGATGGCGCCTTGATCATGCAGAGAGGCCAGCCCGTGACGGGCATGCTGGTCCTGCAGCGCGGCCGATTGCGTGCCGTGACCCACGGTCCCAATGGCGATGAGCACCTGATTCGATGGGTCGAGCCCGGCGAGGCCGTCGGCGTAGCCTCCGTGTTGACGGGATTGCCGTTTCAGACGGACCTGGTGTCGAGCGGTGAAAGTCAGGCGCTGTGGATTGCAGTTGATGCCGTACTGGGCGTGCTTCGCCGCGATCCCGAGGCGGGCATAGCGATGTCGCGCTTTCTGGGGTCGCGACTGAGCGAAGCCCTTGAACTGGTGGCGGCCCAGTCCCAGAGT
>CAISJH010000429.1 GCA_903885585.1 uncultured beta proteobacterium | reverse complement strand
GTAAAATATGAGGATACAACATTCAGAGCTGAGAAAGAAAGCACTGTTACAGTAGAGAAAAAAGCACTTGACCCAGCTGAAGCTGAATTTGAAAGCAGGAGAATAGTCGCTTGCATGAGGATTACCAAGCAGGGCTACCATATAGAAACCTCTGGCGCATACCCTAATGTAAAGTGGACAATCATGCAAGGCGGAAAGAGGTTCAAGATCTTTACTAAACTAGATGATTTGGTGACTTTCGGTGAATCATTTAGGTTAAACAGAGGTGAGTCTAATTAAAGTACCGCAGGCTTGCCTCCCACAGGTTTTTATGGGCACTTAGGGGATAAAAATGAACATGCTCATCGGTGTTTTGCTAAAATTGGTCATTATCGCTTTCGTATGGCTTTTGTCAGTCACTTCCGCACACGCAAATTCACCTCAGCAAATTGCCGCAAAGGCCTTTCGATCGACCGTTATCTTGGTAATGCAAGATGGTAATGGACAGGCTATCTCTTTAGGTAGTGGCTTTTTCGTCCGAGATGGGGAGATCGCGACTAATTACCATGTAATTCGCGGTGCAAGCCGTGGCTACGCTAGGTTGATTGGGCAAAAACACCAACTTCCGATTGAGGGCTTCACTGCTATCGATGAACGTAGGGACTTAGTGCTCCTCAAAGTTCCATCTGGACGATGGCCAACATTAGAAATTGGAAATAGTGACTCCGTTCAAGTAGGCGAGTCTATATACGCCGTTGGAAATCCACAAGGGCTGGAAGGAACATTTTCTCAAGGTATAGTAAGTGGAATTCGAAGCTCCCAAGATGGAAGCTTGATTCAAATCACTGCACCCATATCACCTGGTAGCAGTGGTGGCCCAGTTCTAAATCAGTCTGGCAGCGTCATTGGCGTTGCAGTGTCCACCTTCAAGAGTGGCCAAAATCTAAATTTTGCAATTGCTTCCAGCCATCTGCGAGCACTCGCTAATACGTCCGGCAGTGCGCGCTCATTAAGTTCTATCACTTCACCAACTCCACCTGTATCCATTGTGTCGGATTTGGGTGGAAGGGCAAGTGACGGCGTTGTAGGGCTTTCCCTTGAGTGGACACACCCAGCCTGCTCAAATTGCGGAGGATATTACACGCTATCAATCAAAAATCAACTCGATAGGCCGATCAAGAATGTACTGGGCAATGTTATATTCTTTGACGACAAAGCGCAGCCGATCGAAGTCGACACAATACGATTCACTGGAGTAATCCCGGCAGGATTGGCAAGGAGAACGGGCTCCAGAGTCGACCAAAGCGTTCAGAGCTTGAACTATCGATACAATATACTTAACGGCACCGAAAACAGAAACAAAATCGAAATCAGAATATTGGACTTTCAATTCGCTGATTAGCTTCTTGGCCTTGCGTTACGTCTGTAAATTACGTTTACAGAAATAATGTCGTTAATTGTTCTATTTTAGGTGCGGGATGCCGACCTCTTGAGGAAACCATCGGAGTAGTTAGCCCACTTCTACGCCGGATTGATCGCCGACGCGATATAGCTCCTCCGCCTGCTTATCAAACGCCTTGCGCTGCTGAAGCAGCCTTTGGTGCCTGGCGCTCAGCATACCGAGCTGCGCCTCCTGCTCGCTGATCTGCGCCTGCAACTCGCGCAGCTGCTCCAGCAACTCCGCCTCCACCTGGCTCGCCGCTTGGTCCACCGCGGCCTGCGCGTCCAGACCCATCTCGATGGATGCCATTGAGTCTGCAACCACTCTCGCGCTGCGCAGTTGCGTGCGCAAGCGAACAGCTTCGTCTTGCGCGGCCTGGCGCACCTCACGCGTCTCGCCCAACTCCCGGATTAGTGCCTCGTTGGTCAGGCTCAGCGCATGCACGATGGAATCGCCGGCAATCGCCTGCGTGGCGGTCTCATGCTCATGCTCCAGCTGCGATCGGCCGAGCCGGGCACGTTCGGCAAGATGCGCCAATTGCTCTTCCAAGCGGGCGCTCTGCTTGAGCAGCGACACATTGGAGGCATGCGCCTGTGCCAGCGCCTCGGCCAGCGCGTCTTCGGCTTGCTGAGTTTCGGCGGCCTCGCCCACACCTGGTGAGTGGGCCTGCAACTGCACCAACTCGGCCTCCATACGCTTCACCAGCGCGTCGAGCCCCGCGCCAGGAGCTGGCGCCCCTGGAATAGGCGCAGGCTCAGCAAGCACGTGAGCTTGTCCCAAAAGTGCTTCAAGGCTTTGCATGCGCTCCTGCGCCAGCTGCGCTTCTTCCTGCGCACGGGCCGCGACCCCGCGCCGGGCAGCCCAAAGCGCCCACAGCGCAAAAGAGCACATCACCGCGCACAGCACAAGCAAGACGGGAACGAGGAGCTGCACCTGATCGGCCCTTCCTGGCTCAAGGAAGCACGCTGGCTTGCGCGCTCGCCTGGGTTTGTCGGCCAGCGGCCGTGGTCGCGCTGATGCGGCACGACACGACGCCCGCGGCGGTGGGCCTCAATGCGACCGACAGCGACGCACCGCTGGTGCTACCAGACTGCGAGGCCGCGCCACTGCACGCGTAGTCCATGCGCTGCGCGTTGGTGGCGTCGGCTTGCAGCGTGAGCGCCTGGCCCAGCCGCAAAGTGCCGGGCACCAGCTGCGCCTGCACCGAGGCCTGTGCCGGCAAAACCGTCTGTCGGGCCGATGCGGAGCCGACCTGGCCCGAGGCGCTGCGCGCCGTGAAGACGCAGTCGACCAGTCCATCCTCCAGCGCACCAGCCGTCGTGATCGGGCTGACGTAGGCGCCCGTCGGCAACGTGCCCGACACCGAGCGCGCACCAGAGCACGTGTAGCTCAATTCGCTGGCGTGCTGCGTCTGCGTGCTTAGCGTGAAGGTCTCACCGGCTCGCAAGGTTTGCGGCGCGAATGCTGCACTGACCGTGGGCGGCGGCCGCACCAAAGTGTGCGTGACCGGCATGTCGAAGGTCACTTTGGAGTTGCTGGCCGAGAACATGCACACAGATGCACCGAGAACACTCTCAAGGTTCGGGATGGCAAACGTCTGCCGCGAGTCCCCCACCGCGAGCGTGCCCGATCGCGGCCAGGCACCCGTGCATGTGTAGCTCAGGCTCGAGGCGTGGCTGGTGACTGTGTGGAACTCCAGGGTCGAACCCAACACACCAGGATCGGTAATGGTGATGCGAACCTCAGGATCGGGCTCGTCGGCCGGAGGCGGCGGCCGGTTGGCGGCCGCGGCACTCGAGGTGTCCACTGGCTGCGGGGCGCTCTGGGCAGGCGCCATCGGCGTGTAGCGCCCCAACCGCGTAGCCACACTCTGAAGCGCCTGTGCGTCCGTGACGGGGTTGGGTGCGATCGAGGCGAGGAACTCTCGCAGGTCCAGGCGAGAGAAGTCGATGGAGCCGATGTCGGCCACGGTCAGGCCACCACACTGCGGGCTCTTGGCCGTGCCCATGGACAGACCAAGCTGCTGTTTGCCTTGGATGTTGATCGCCTTGGCCAGCTTGCTGTTGAAGCAGCAGTAGCTCTCCTTTTGCTCCTGGCACGCGAACAAGAGCTTCCTGGAGCAGTACGAACCCATGTAATGGCACAGCTCCTGCCCCCGCTTGGTGGCGGTCATCTGGTCCCCTTTTTCGCAGTTCATGAGCTCCGACAGGACGTACTGAAGCGCAATCGATGCTGCGAAGCTCCAGGGATCGAAACCCGTGAAGCCCAGACCACCGCCCGAGCTCCACGAGAACTGAAAGCCGTACACATCGAAGCTGAAAGCATTTGCCCCCAACGCATCAATGGCGCCGGCGCGCTCTAGCAGCGAGGCAATCTTGCCCTGCCCGATGAGCGAGCCATCCGAAAACAAGGCGTCGTAGACGTAGTTCGAGCCCACTGCCTTGCGACCGAAGGTGGTGGCGAACTTGCCGCCCGCACTCATCAGCGCGGCGTTGGTCCAGTTACCGCCTGTGGCCTTGCCAGGCTTGCAGCAGTTGTTCAGGCCGAAGAGCTTTCGCCTGCAACTCGACGCCTCTCCCTTGAAGACCTCCTGAGTGCTCGCATCCAGGTAGGTACCGGCCTGGCGAGCGGTCTCCATCGCCGTGACGGCGCTGGCGAAGTCCGGATCCGCAGGACGGCTCGTGTCGTAGCAAACGCCGTTGATGCAGTAGGGCGAGGCGTCGCAGGTGGTCTCGGGCGTCTGAACACTCCAGGCCGCAGAGCCGCACTGGTAGACAAACTGCGTGGTGCCGCAGCTGCCGTCGGCCAACGTGTTCGTGCATGCTCGAGAGCCGGGGATCAGGGTGCAGCCGTTGTCGACCAAGCCCTGGCAGGTCTTCAGGCCCGGGTTGTTGGTTCCGCAGGTGTACTCGTCGCGGTAGCGCCAGCACTCGCGAGAAAACTTGAAGCCCGCAATGGTTTTGTCCTGGCTATCCAGGCACTGTGACGAGGTCTTGGTGCAGCCAAACCCAGGGCAGCGACTGCTGTCGAGTTGGTCCTTCAGGACGTTGTAGCCGGTCCCAAGCGGGCTCAATCCGGTGGCCGCCATGTCCTGGGTGCAGCGGTAGGTGGCCTGTGTGCTCAGGCATGAGCCGTCCACGTAGGACTGCGTGCAGCCGCCAAAGGAAGTCTGCGCACAGCGCGGCTCGGCCGCAAGGGGTGCGCAGGTGTTGGCGCCACCGGGGCGCTTGCACTCGAAGGTGAGTTCGCTTTCCCAGCACTCGCGATAGACGGGCAAGCCGTTGATCGAGCGAGTTTGCCCCGCACCGGCCGTACAACGGTTTCCCGTGGGCCGGCACTGCGAGTTCGCCTCAAGCGCCTGGCATGTGGAGTCCACGCGAGAGGTGACCTCCGGCAGCCGCCTGGGCTGGCTGAAAGACAGGGTGAACGAGTGGGTACCGCTGAGGCTGGCGATCTTGACCGCGCCTCCGGCGGACTGGTCCGCACGCACGCACGACAGCGTCGAGGCGGCCGAGTAGTCGAGCGTGGCCGTTGGGCCCAGCGTGCTGACGGTGGTCGTGCAGCCCTGCTCGCCGCAGGAGGTCACCGTCATGGCCACCGACTCGCCTGGCGCAGAGCACTGAAAGACCGTGGCGCCTGGTCCGGCCAGAGCGCTGAAGCGACAAGCGCCGCTCGCATCACACCCGCCCGAGGTCAGGAACAGGCCTGGCGCCACCTCACTGGGGGCGCTGAAGTCTGACGTACTGACCGAGAACGACGTGACCGGCAGCAGTGCAGGGTTGGGCCCAGGGTTGAAGACGGCCTGGCTGCCGTAGTCGCCCTGAACCACATCGCCAAAGAATGCTTCAAAGCGAATCGCATCCTGGCGCGAGACATCGCAAATCGCACGGACAAAGCCGCCAGCGCGATACAGGTCGGACCCCGAGCGAAACTGGTATGTCCAGGGCATCGACTGAGAAGCCAGCACCGACCCCTGAACGCACGAGTCCACCCAGTCGACGTTGACGACTTGCTGTTTGGTGCAGGTCGACTCCGTAATGACCTGGTTCGATGCCGTGCAGGAATACTCCCACCAGGGCTCGATCTCGAGCTGCCGCGGACGCTCGCAACTGGAGGCCTGAAGGGTGGCGGTCTCGTAGCAAACCTCCTGCGTCGCGTCACCCGGACCAGATACCGTGCCAGGCACGCACTGCGACGACGGCTTGGGCACGAAGATGCCCTGCATGCCCGCGACATTGCTCAGTGGCGTGGTCTGCGTCTGGCGGTGCCGTGCGAGCATGGGGTCCGCCGGATTGATCTGCAGCGGTGCCACCGAGCTTGAGCGCTGCGTCAAGGTGTTGATGGCGGCGCACTCGGGCGACTTTCCGGAGGCGGCCGCACCAAGCATGGCCGCAGCGTTGCCTGACAGATCCGCGTTTCCGCCGCCGAAGTAGCTCTGCATCGTGGCCTGCGGCGGCGCGCAGTCGCGTGGACTGGGTGCGGCGGGGACCACGCGCGCAGCGTTCTGCGTTGTCAGAGCGCCGCGGGTTGCTGGATTGAAGGCGCGCGCATCTTGCGCAGCAGCTTGCGCGGGCGACAGCGGTTGCTGAGCAAAGGCGCTACCGAGGACTGCGCCGATGCAAGCGGCAAGCGCCAGGCGAACCGTGAATGTGGGCTTTTGCAAAGACATGGTGTCGAGCGCCATCTGGGCACCCAACGTCCAAGTCTACGTTGCGAATCAGAATAATTGCTTCCAGAAAGCGATGCAACATACTACGCAACCGCACGGCAGCCGAATCGATGCCAGCAAGAGTGTTCCACTCCACGCCCTGCCCTGCCTTGCCCTGCGGCCGGCGGGGGGTGGCTTGACGGCGCAGCCGGCAAGACATCCGCTCGATGGAATGGTCAGGCATCTTCGTCGCCGTGAATCTCAGCCATTACTCGAATGATCGAGCCTTCAGAAGCTCTCGTTCCTTTAGATCGAACGAGCACGCCCACACTCTGCTTCCCGTATACCCGCCGTAGCTGTTCTTAGCATTGATGCTCACTGTGTATGAAACGCTAGCAAACCAGCCGAGTGAGCTGTCGTAATCCGGGGCCGGTCCGGCAGATCTCGTCACCTCCCCGACTCTGGCGGATTCGGGGTCCTTGAGCATCGCCATGATCCGAGCAAGGCAGCGTCTCTTATTGGCCTCGATGTCGTCAGAGGACGGCGGCACACTCGGAGGTAGCGCTTCAATTTGCTTCTTCACCTTATCTCTGGCCTTGGACACGCTGTCCGCACCGCCGGATGACGAGCTACGGCAAGCCTCGGTGAACATGTGGTTGTAGTTCGAGCAATCGACTCCAACGGCTGGTTTCACCTCGATCTTTTTTGCGTCCGGGGCGCAAGGGATTTGGCTGTAGGTATTGCCGCACTTGTAGAGGGTCTGCGCTGCAGAGGGGGCCCCGAGAGCCAGGCTCGCGGCCAAGAAGAGGGCTGCTTTCATAACGACAAATGAACCTGCTGAAGATGGACGGCCTCAAATCTGAAGTGCAACACCCCACCTCGGGTAAGGTGCAAAGATGTAAACCAGTACGACATACCGACAGCTTCAGCCTGAGGAGCGCATGACGATTGCAAGCCTGCGTCAGGGGCGTTCGACGGTTCGGGCCATAGCGCGAGCGCTCGGGCGCTCGTCCGGGACCATCAGCCGCGAGCTTGCCCGCAACGTGGGCAGTGACGGGTCCTACGCGAGCTTGCCGGCGCAGGCGTTGAGCCGGTCTCGGCGCATCCAGGCGCGCCCTGCGGCCAAGCTCCATCCTGATCACGTCCTGTGGGGCACTGTGTTGACCATGTTGGACTGGAAGTGGTCGCCCCAGCAGATTGCCGGCGTGCTCAAGCGTATCAACTCCCTTCTTGGTCTGGTCAACCAGGGCCTTCGGGTCTTGTGACCCTCAAGCCCCCTCCTTCAGGGGGGGGTTGACGTTCGCATCGTGAGCACGATGCGAACGGGAGTGCTATTTGCCGCGAACCAGGAAATCGTCGATCGACAGCCCCCGGGACTCGTGATCAGTAATCCAGCGGGGCTTCAAGCCGCGCCCAGACCACTTGTTGCCCGTGGCAGGGTCCATGTACTTGGGTGGCAGTTTGACGCCGCGGTTCGGGTGTGCCTGCTTCTCCCCTACAGCCGCCGCTACTGCGGATGGTGCGCGCACGGCAGGCGCGTTGGGAAACAGTTGGTCGAGATCCTCTTTCGTGAGGGCCAGGCGCTGGATTACCTCGCGAATGGTCTGCATGCCGGCGTCGCGCACACGGGCGCGCTCGGCCTCGATGGCAGCGTCGATCTGTTTTTTCTGAGCCAGCAACTCTTCAAGGGTAGGCGTCATGGGCACTTCCAAACTGGGTGAATAAAGAGTATACCTATTAAGTATTCGATTTAACCTCTGTCGGCGCAGACTCAACCGGTGCTCCGGTTGTGGGAGTGGTGGGCGCCGCTTTTTTCAGATCGTCGCGGTACTGACGCAACCGCTTATCCAGATCCTCGAATTGTTGGTCTATCGAGCGATCGAGATTGTCCTCGCGCTGCTTGGCCAAAATGCGCTGCATGTTTGCCAGGGACAACTTGAAGAGCATGTACGTGTGATACGTGCCGTCGACGACGATGGTTTCTTGCTTAACCAACTCGTGTCCGACCAGAGGCACACGGTCCACCAGCTTGTCGATCAGCACGGTATAGCGTTCCGTTGCGGTGCCACTCACGCCATCGGACTGGAACAACCTCTCCGAGCCTGAGAGCGCCTGCCGGTACTGCTTGGCCAGGCCGAACTCCGCCAACAGGCGAGCCTTTTGGCGTGCCAGATCCAGCCGCTTGGACTGGGCCTCCCCGACCGCGTAGACGTGGTCAGCGTCAGCGCGCGGAGGAGAAACGACCCAGGAAGGGGTCTTGTCCATGAACTTCTCCATGGACTCGTTCTGACGCTTCAGGCGGGCTTTCTCCATATCCTCCCGCGCCTCTGCAAGCTTTGCTTCCTCCTTGACGATCGAGGAAGCTGTGGGCTTGGTGGAGCATCCGCCCAGACCAAGGCTTACCAAGACAGCCCCCACCGCGAACGCGAGCGAGAGTCGAGAGGGCCCAGTGCCAACAGGCTTGCGGGCCACAAAAGAGGTGATCGAAGTATTCATGGACTTCAATATAGCAAGAAGAGAACAGTTATAGGTACTTCCGCAAACCAACTATGCACCGGCAATTAGCACGCAGTGCGTGTTACGTTGCGTTAGCACAACAAAAGGCAAGACATACATCACAAGCCCAGAATAAGTGAGGGTACAACATAAGACGCACCCTCACAATAGGACTATGGCTTTCGAAAGACTATGCAGAATGTTGGCGTTGCTATTGCTTTCACAGGCGAGTTTCGCAACAGGCACAACTGGCGCAACAGGCTCGGGCGTTCAGGATGTCGCCACGACATCCTCCGAGCCGCGCTCGAGCGCATGCGCCAATGCCCGTACGCCAACGGACAAAGCGGCTTACGAGCTGGCGCAAATGCGCGCAATCGGCGCCTACCTGCGGCAATCGAGGGGAGTGGTCTCAGGCCAGGAGAGCGTGGTCAGGGACGATGCGTCCGTGTCTGTGCTCAAGACTGCTGTAGCCGGCGCGCGCGTGGCCGAGCGCATGGTGAAGACCACTGCCACCGGCCAGCTTCAGGTCTGCGTCGAGATGGTGTTCACCCCAAACTGAAGACTCAGGACAGGGGCCTGGATTCGGTGCTCCAGCGCACGCCGTGCCGGCCTACGGTCACGTGCGCATCTTGACCGCGCACAGCCTGCTGCAGCGTCTTGCGCTGCAATGCAGTCAGCCCCACCAGGTCCGCTGGCGCGCCCAGGCCGGCTGCCGCATCCCGCAGGAATTGCTCCAGCGCGGCCACGCGTTGCTGTGCAGCCTCTGCAGTGGCCCACACAGACTCGATCCATACACAGGGGCGGTCCGCTTCATCATCGACGGCCTGACCGGTCACCACGTGCACTGCGTCGATAGCGTGCACCTGCCGCCCCTGCCGCTGACGAGCCAGAAAGGCGTCAAGCGCCTCGATCAGTAGCGCCTGGTTTGCTAGGTCGCGCTTGAAGCCGAGTAGCCTCAGTGCAGCGTATCGATCCAGGTCCAGCTTCAGCGAGACCTTCTTGTAAACCGATGGAGAGTCCATTGTCGGCACTCAATGCTGGTGCCGCAGCCCGGGCGGCTGCGCCCGCTGATGCGACGTGACGAATCCGGCCGGTGTGGGCGATGCCTGCGACTTAGCCGACTCGAACACGGGAACACCCTGAGTCCTGTAGCGGCTGGTGAAGCGCTCCTTTCCGGTGAGCACATCGACCACCAGCCCCGCGTGAATACCCAGACCGTCCAGCCACGCGAGCGTGCTTTCCAGGTCGATTCCCACATCCTTGGCCCATCCGACGGGGCTGGCGCGGCTTCCAGACTCGAGCTCGCGACGCTGAGGTGCAAATCCATGTGCGACAAGCGCATGCGCATGGCGCTGGAAAACGGAGTCGTCAACCCAGACGCGGTAGGAGCGCTGCTTGGCAGCGACCAACACCTGCAGCAGCATCGGCCCAACCTGCGTTGAGTCTCCCGGCATAGCCAACAGATGCAAGAGCGCATCGGCACGCGCGAGCGGCGAGGCATGCGCACCCAGAAACATGCCAGCTCGGCGCATCAGCAACAACTCAAGGTCGCTACTTTGGCCATGGCCCCAGTGCAGGTCCGAAGAGCAGGCCCAGTGCTTGTGTCTGAAGCCTCCTCCGAGGGTCGACTCCATTGCCGCCCTGTCGAAGGCTGCACTGTGCGAGACCACCAAGCTGACCTGCGCCAAGTCTCGTTCCACCCTTGCGCGATCGATCAGCTGGCCCCGCAGGCTGCCAGGATGCAGCCCAACAGCATCGAACCATCCATCCGGCACAGGCCTGCGCGGGTCATGCAAAGACTCATAGCGCGACGACACGCGCCACACCAGTCCGGTCTTGGGCTCGAAGTCCGCGACGACGTAGGCCAAGCGGCAGACGCAGTGCCGACCATCAGACTCAAACCCGTCCACGCTGAGCGCCATGAGCCTGACCGGCTCATCTGCCGGCTCGCACGTGGGGTCGCCCCAACTCAGCTTGGGCGAAAAGCGCGCCAAGGCCCGGTAGGCGCCAGAGCTCTCGAGTGCGTGAGCCTGGCGCGTCAAGTCAGCTGTATTGCACGACATTGCATTGATTAATTGGGAGCGGGCACTGAGTATAAAAAGGGGTTCCGTCATAACGACGAATTGGATTTGGCTTTTTTCCACAGTAAGCCGACAAGGCTGCCGGGCACAAACTGCGCAGCGCTGAGCATGGCCACGGCACCCGCCACGCAACTGCGCCACCAGTCCGTAGGTGCCTCAACACGAAAGCTCCGTGCCGCCGGCGACTGCTCCGCCTCGAGCTGGGGAGGAGGCGCGCAAAGAGGCGCAACCGTGCAGACAAAACCGCGCTGCGGGTCGTAAAGCAACGCAACTGGCCTCCCCCCTGCCTGCGTTGACAACTCCTTGAGAACAAGTCCCAGCTGGGACAACGCCTGCTGCTCATCGAGACCTGGATGGCTCATCTGCGTGACGAAGGTGTGGGGGGGGAAAAGACCCCGGGCGTCGACTCGGCGCCCGGGTAACCGCGCCTGATCACTCTGCCGCCGACCCAACCAAGGAAGCGGCCTGATGATTATGAGGGCCACGCACTCATAATGCGCATCAGACTCTTGGAGGCCATGAAGGCATGACGCAAACTTCGAGATGTGGCGCAAGGCTGGCGCTTGTGTGTGCCGCAGCGGTGCTGGTCGGGTGTGCAGCGCGCACGCAGGCGCCCCAGCCGGTGCCTGTAGCGCAGCTGCGCGGGTACCTGGAGGTGCCGCGAGCCAAAACACCCACCACAGTGCAGCAACAAGCCCAGCGCGATGAGGCGTTAGCGAGAGGCGGTGCCTCGTTTCAGATGATGGGCGCTCTGGCACAGCAGACCCTCCCGGCAGAGCAGGCCAAACAACCAAGGCCTGGTGAGATCAGTCGCGCGCCGACCTCGTCGCCAAGCAACGCCAAGCTCGACATCGCCGCGATGGCCGCACTCGCCAGGGACAACAGGATCGCGGCCCCAGCACCGGCGACCTTGTTGGTGCCGCAACTGACTTGGGAGATGCGGACATCGGACCAGCGGGTCAGCAAAACGCTGCAAAGGTGGGCCGCGCCGCTTGGCGTGGAGGTCGTTTGGGAGACGGAGATCGACCCACGCATCACAGGCACAGCGCTGGTGGCACAGGACAGCTCGCTGGAGCACGCCGTCTTGCGTCTGCTGGAAGGGCTGCGCACGGCCGGCTATCCGCTACAGGCCACATTTTTTGGGCGCCACGCGTTGCACGTTCGCGAGGTTGGGTCCCCATGAACCGGACTCAGCTGGTCGACGAGATTGCCCAGCGGCTCGCAGCCCAAGCAGCCGCACTTCCCAAGGCCAGGATCGAAGCGATGCTCTCGGCCTTGCAAGACACGGTGACTGACTCGCTGCGCCGCGGCGAGTCAGTCACCATTGCCGGTTGGGGAACCTGGCGCGTGGAAAAACGCGCCGCGCGGCAAGTACGTATTCCGAACCGCGAGGTCGTCAGCCTGAAGCCGACCAGGGTGCCCAAGTGGCAGGCTGGGACGAGGTTTCGAGAGGCGATCGCGTCTGGCAAGAACCTTGAGCTCGCATCAAAGGACAAGAGCTGAGGTTGAAGAACAAGCGGTGGCGGAGAGGCCACTGCATTGAATCCGCGGTTCGTCCGCTGCCCCAAAGTTCACTGCGCATCAGGAGACGACAGCGATGGAACATGAAGCACAGGAGTTGAGTGAGGCGATGCGAATGATCGCCAGAGGGGTCTTGCCCGAGCCGGTCTACATAAATCCTAAGAAGCCGCTGAACGAGGGACAACTGACTTACCTATCGCCCCCCATCCAGCGCATCGACATCGAATTCAAGCGATACAGCCTCAAGCTGCTGCTCTCCAGCACTTCGCTCAACGCGGTGCTTGCGCTCAACACCCACCGCTCGATGCTACCGATCAAAAGCTTCATGCAGTTTCAGGAGCTGTCTCAGATCCTGGAAGATTCGTCTGCAAACCCGCCCACCCAGAGCGGAACCTATTCGTTGGATGGGCCGCCGGTGACAGGGGCTGGTGGCGGCTACCGCTTGCGGTACAGCGGGCATCAGATGGACTTTTCGGCGGACGAGTTCGAGGAATTGCGCGGACTCTTTCGCCTCGCGAGACAGCAGCCGGATGTCATGGCGGCACTCGCTAGGACGGAGGCTTGACAGCAACCCGAACTTAGCGCTGGCTGAGCGGCGCAACGTGGGTGCGCTCTCAGGATGCCTCGCAGGCAACGGCCGCTTGGAAGGTCCACCAGCACCAAGGGCCCAGAGACTTCTCTGGGCCCATTTTTTTGTCCTTTCCCCATGGGAAACGGGGTTCTGCCTCAGGACTGCCGCGCGCGCCGAGCCGTCGAATTCGGCCGTTTCCAGCGCCAAGACCCGCTCTGTTCTCTGCCAGCCTCAGGACTGTCCCGAGGCGACCCCTAGGATTCATGCGGGTTTCAGGGCGGTGTGTGCGAGTCGAAGGCTGGCGAGAACTAGGGAATCGCACACCACCGACCGCACCGCTCTCGGCCACTAGCCGAAAGCAGCAATGGGCGGCTGATGGGCACTTCGCTCCGGTTGGGCAGATCCGTGCGCCGCCTCAAGGGTTAGGCGTCTGAGGCCAGGCAAACCCAGGCAGGCTGGACGCGCTGGGTGCTTTGCAGCACGTCCGCCGACTGCGACGCCTGCAATTCGCTGTAGTCGACATCGCCGCCGACGTTGATCAGCAACGCCACGTCCCCCACTATGCTTACGCACCTTCCGGGCGTCTGTGGCTCGGACGGTGCCTTAAGGGTCGGGAATCGTCATTGCAAGTTCTTCTGGTCACCGCGCTTCAATGGCTGCTGCGCCACCTGCTGTCGCTGGTGCTGATCATCGCCGCGTTGCTTCTTGGCCGCGCGGGATGGGATGAGTGGCAGGCCTGGCGGGCGATTCGTGCCGAGTCAGCCCAACTAAGTGACGCCGAACCCACCATCAACGCTTCACTGCAGAAGCTGGTGTTGGAGATCAACTCGCGCGCCGCCGGCCTAGAGGCGGCGACCTTAGCCACGATTGAAGAGCGCATCACGGCAGTAGACAGCGAGATCGCGCACAAGCAGCTCGAACGGCAGCAAGTTTCAGGACTGGCGCCAATCCTTGCAGGGCAAACCATAGTCCAAGCGCAGCTGCAGGTCTTCCAGATTGACGGCGCAATTGGGCTACTGCAGCGAGAACGCACCTGGTTGCAAGATGCCAAGCGGAGATACCTGGCCACGCAATCGGCACAAGCGCAGCGCGCCGAGCTTGAACGACTACGACAGCGGCATGTCACCTTGTACCTTAAGTGGCAAGCGGTCGGGCGGGACATCGATGCATTGGAAAAGGAGCGCTGGGTCAAGAGTCGTGTTCCAGGTACCACCGAGTACCAGCAGCTACAGGCGCTAATCGAACATCGTTCACAGTTGCTGGTTGAAAACCAGCGCGCCGACACCGACTACAAGCGACAACTCGCGCAGGTGAACGGCGCTCGCAACCTGCCGCCGCTGGCCGCGCTGCCGCTTCCTTCGAACGCGTTGAATGACGCGCTCCAGCCGTTGCGCACACGCATGGATGAATTGCGGCATCTGGAGCGCGTCAACTGGGTCGGAAAGTTATGGCGACCGGTGAAAAATGTCCTACCGACAGCGCTGGGGATCCTTCTGGGCGTCATGTTGACGCCAATCGCAATCAAGGCGCTCTTCTACTTTGTGCTCGCACCTCTGGCTGCGCGCCGGCCGCCAATGCAGCTCTTGCCGGACAGCGGCGGTGCGCTGACGCTGGAGGCAGGCGAGTCGTCAGTTTCACGAACCATCACCATCGATTCAGCGCATGAACTGCTGGTGCATCCAGAGTTCCTGCAGAGTGCGTCCATCACTGGCGAGAAGGCGACGCAATGGCTTCTCAGCAGGCGCTTTGCACTGACCAGCCTGTCGGCCGGCATGGTTGCGCTGACACGCATTCGCTGCGATGCACCCGAGTCGGCAGTGATCTCAGCAACTCACAACGCACTAGCCGAAATCGGTGTGCTGAATCTGCCAGCGGGCAGCGCGGTGGTGATGCAGCCGCACAATTTGGTTGGTGTGGTGCAAAGGCGCGACACGCCGCTTCGCATCACCGCGCACTGGCGGCTCAACAGCCTGCACGCCTGGCTGACATTGCAGTTGCGCTACCTAGTGCTGCACGGCCCATCGCGGCTTATCGTGCAGGGTTGTCGGGGTGTGCAGTTGGAGACCGGCACCGAAGGCCGCGCTATCAACCAGGCCGCCACGATAGCGTTCAGTGCGAACCTGCCCTATTCCACTGGCCGCTGCGAAACCTTTGCGGCCTATCTTCTGGGCAAGCAGGAGCTGCTTAACGACCGCTTCGGTGTCGGTAGGGGTCCAAGTGTGAGTGAACCAGGCAGCGTCGGCTTCTTCGTCTATGAGCAAGCGCCATACGCTCACCGCAAGGCTGGTGTTACCGGTCGCGGCTTGCAAGGCCTAACCGACTCGGTGCTAAAGGTTCTGGGCATCTGATGCTTCGCCATCCCTGTAGGTTGGCAGCAACCAGCGGCGCGGATTGGAGAGTGCCGGCTGACTAGCCGCAGAACGCCGACTGACGGGAGTCAGTGTCGAACTGCGCAACTGGGATTAGGCGCCTACGAGCCATGGCGACGCATCGCTCTTTACTGATAATCTCCATCTTGGTGCTCGCCATTTGGCCGAGCGTAGCTTAGGGAGGCTCTGTGCGAGACGATGTTGAGGTTCTTGTGCCTGAAGGCAAGCCAAGCCGTTCAAAACTGGAAAACGCAGCACTTGGAGTTGCGATCACTGGTGGAGCGGCGACTTCAGTAGCAGGCGTCGTTGCGGCTGGTACTGCAGCGACTGGCACCATCAGCGCCGTGGGGGCAGCCGTGGGGGCCGTCGGCGGTGGCGTTCTCGGGTCCTCGGTCGGCCTTGCTACCGGAGGTGTCGGGATGGCCGCGACCGTTCCCTTTGCTACTGCTGGCGCAGCGATCGGCGGCTGGGCTGGGCCAGCCCTGGCTATATTCGGGATCGGAACCGCGCCTGCATGGGCAGTGCCAGCAGCCATTGGAGGCGGGCTCGTCGCTGCGGGTGGACTGGCGGTGGCGGGCTACAAGTTCATGAAGTCGAGGAAACGCCGGTAACAGGACCGCGCGCTAAGGTCGGAGAGTCATTCGTGGCGGCTAGCTTCTGACTTGCTTGCCGCCACTGTTCCTGAACTGCGGCTTCGAAATGTGCTGGTGTTGGGAAGCCCAGAGGTCGGGACACCACCCGAGAAGTTCAGACAGCACCGAGAAGAGCCGCTCGTTCAGTGCTGTCTCAATCACATCGGGTGCCAACAGCGTCAGCCGCAGCAGCCTGCGAACGTAGCTGATGTCGAGCCCTTCCAACTCGGCGATCCCATCGACTGAAGCTGCTCGCTCCTCGTCCAGTAACCGCTGCCAGTGATGCGCCAGCTCGAGCACCCGCAGCAGCGGTGACTCCTCAGCAACTGCATCCGCACTTGCATCCCAGGCGAACTCCTCCGGCTCGCCCAGCGGCGTGAGGATCCGCTTGCGCACCCCGCGCCGGGCCATCTTCCACGGCACGAAGGTCTCGATCACCACGCCCCCGGGCCGGCGCCGGGATCTCGCGCGTCACCGTATCGGCCTGGACCAGACATCGGTTGCGCCGGGTCACGGCTCTGCCTCGAAGTAGGCCACCAACGCCCGCTGTGCGTCACAGTCCGCTGGTACGGAGTTCCGCTGGAACCACATGAGGGTCAGCCGCCGTGGCTGCTGTCCGTCCAGGAACCGCTCTCGGACCGCAGCGCTGCAACGCTCACTCTTCGACGTCCCGCATTGGCAAAAGCATGGTGCGGATGTCTTCTTCCGAAATCCTGGACTCATCGAGAAGCGTCACGTCGTCCAGCGCACTGGCGAACTGACGTTTCCGGTCCTGGATCTCAAGGACCCGCTCTTCGAGGCTGCCCTCGATGAGCAGCCTCACCACAAGGACCGACTGCGTTTGGCCCATTCGATGGGCCCTGGCGGTCGCTTGAGCATGCGCCTGCGGATTCCACCAAGGGT
The DNA here is from genome assembly GCA_903885585.1 of uncultured beta proteobacterium. Classification (GTDB taxonomy): domain Bacteria; phylum Pseudomonadota; class Gammaproteobacteria; order Burkholderiales; family Burkholderiaceae_C; genus Rubrivivax. The sequence continues at coordinate 40,462 of CAISJH010000429.1, read as the reverse complement.
CGAGGTGGAGGACAACGTCGGCTTCGGGTAGGTCCAGCCCTCTCCCCCCGGATTTGAGTCCCAGCAAGAACACCTTTGAACGCCCTTCCTTGAAGGCCTCCTTCTGCCGTTCTCTATCTGAAACGCCGCTTCGAATCATGCTGAAAGCGATGCCCCGCCGCTTCAGCCACGGGGTCAGGAGGTCGAAGAACTCGCTGAAGAAGCACACAACCAACACCCGGCGGCCCTCGGAAACGAGCTGCGGCAGGTTTTCTTCAATCCAGCTGAACTTGGCCGACTCGGTGATCGAGCGGGCACGGCCCAGGCTGGTCAGGCGTGGGTCGGTGCAAACCTGACGCAGCTGGGTGAGGATGCCCAGAATGCGGCCCTTCTGCACGCCACTGATGCTTTCAGCGGCCAGGACGTCCCTCACGCCCTCGACGGTGGTCGCTCGGACGGCCTCGTAGAGGTTGGCCTGCTGACCCTTGATTCGCAGCACCACATCCTGGTGCCGCAGAGGCGGCAGCGTCACCGATGAGTCGCGTTGAAGGCGCCTGAGGAAGAAAGGGGAGAGTCTGGTTCGAAGAAGGCGCAACCTGGCCTTGTCCAACTTGTCCTCGATCGGCGCAAGGAAATGGCGCTTGAACGAAGCCTCGGTGTCCAGCAGCCCTTTCAGCACCACGTCCAGCACGGACCACAGATCGGCGAAACTGTTTTCGACAGGCGACCCATTGAGTGCAATGGCGCTCCTGATGTTCAACATCCGAACGGCCTTGGCAATCACGGTGCCGTGGTTGTGAAGCTTCTCTGTCTCGTCCAGGTATGCGACTCGAAAACGCTGCTTGGCCAAACGCTGCACGTCGCGTGGAATCGTCTCCCAAGTCGTGACCAAGACGTCGAAATCTTGAAGGCGATCCAAGAGCTCATGACGGCCGGTGCCATGCAGGACGCCAGTCCGCAGACAAGGGGCGACCTTCTGAACGTGCTTGACCCAGTGCTGGACTTGGGCAGGCATAGCAACCACGAGCGCCGGCTGGGTCAGGTCTCCGCGGTTCTTCAGATCAAGGAGGTGCGCCAGGCATTGCACGGTCTTTCCAAGGCCGGGCTGGTCACTAAGAAGCCCGCCCAAGTCGTGCTGGGTTAGGACTGTCATCCAGCGCACGCCGGCGCACTGGAACGGCTCCAGCACAACGCCGAGACCCGAAACGACCAGTTGGTCCGCGTTGGACTTGGCCGCCAACAGCTCCTTGACCGCCGATGCACCCGCATTCCTGAGTTGGAGATCAGGTGCGTCAGCCTCAAGGCGCAGCGCCTCGATCTTCGACAAGCTCAGCGACGGTGCCCTCAGGGCGGCGATGCTGCGTGAATCCAAGATGTCGACCATGGCGGCCAGCCACGGCAGCAGCTGAGCCCTGGGCAGTCCAACCCAACGCCCGTCGTCCTCGAGGACCCAAACGGGCCTTTCGTCGACAACTCCACCGTCCTCGGCCTCAGACGCAGCCTGCCTGATTGCCTCGGAGCCGCCAAGCGCTTCCACCACCTGGCGCATCAGCGGCAGCAAGTTGACCCGCTCGCCCTGCTGGAGTTCGAAACCCATCGAAAGCTGTAGGCCAGGAGTTGTGCCTTCTTCGACCTCGCCATGAATCTGCGATGCCCGCTGGACCTTGTCCCAACTGCCTTCCTGGACGATTTCAAAGCCTGCCTCACGCAAGGCAGCAAACTCACTCTCCAACAGGCCGCGAAACCCCGCGCGTTGATCTGCGCGGTCGCCAGCAAAACGCCACTGACCATCACTCTGGTCGCGCTGCAGGCCGAGCGCCGCCATTGCGGCAAAAGCACGATCCTCCGCCTCTAGGTCACGCACGAGCTCCACCACCTGGCTTCCAACCGTGAGGAATTGCACGCGCTTGTCGCTCAAGCCGAAGCGCCCAACGATCTCCCCGTAGCGAAACGCCAAATCGAGGCTGAAGATTTCCTTGGTCGGACGCAGCGCAACAGTCAGCACAGGAACAGGCGGCCCACGCAAAACCTGTGCACTTCTTTCGGCCACGAACGCAGGAGGCCGAGGCAATCGTTCGATGGCACGACTAGACCGCGATTGCTGCGCGATCCAGGCCTTCGGAATTGGCGGGGCGACCGCTGCGAGATCGGCTGCTTCGCGGGTCATGCCGTCCAAGTCAAGCAGACCCACTTGAAGACTACTTTGATCCACGAACAGGGGCACGCCCCCGAAGTAGGCCTGCCCACCGCCCTCGACATTGGCCGCCACCTTCCAGTGGGAGCGTCCGTGCTCCTGCCAGCTCCAATCCAGCCGACGCTGCTCGCCGAAGTGCAGGGGTCCGACCGGACGGTCATCTTCATCGACGGCGAAGAGCAAGTCAGCGTTCGCCATCAGCTGAACGAGCTGCACACCCCGCCTGTCTGCGATCAGTGAACTCCACCGACAGTCATCTTGCATGGCGCCGAAATTGCTCGCGCAAAACGCCGCGTAGCGGTGGTAGGCAGGAGTCCCGAGATGTGGCCTGGACGGGCCGTCGACTTCCCCCAAAAACCGAGGCCTGCTTCTGCCTGCGCGTCCCTTGAGCGGGGGCGCGATCGCTGAGAGCAGCGAGAGTCGACGATGCGCGGTGGCAGCCGCACAAAGGACGAAGACCAAGTCGAGAGTCTGTGGAGGCGAGACCTCGGGTCCGGCCGCGCGAATCTGGAGCCAGTGCTGCAGCGCCGCGTCAGCGCTGTCTGACTTGTCAGGGCGGGGGCCCCCGACGTGGCTACGAAAGTCACCTCTTTCGAGGTCTCTTTGCCACCTTTGGAGCAACGTCGCGGGGAACAAGCGGGCCAGAGCGAAGACGTGCGCGCAGCCTTCGCTTTCGCACACCGAGCACCTGCCAATGAGGCTCCAGTAGCCAGTGTTCTTGAGCGTGAAGCCGACCAACACCTGTCGGGCAAAAGCGTTAGTGAACACCACCGGCCCTAAAGCTTCTCGCCACTTCCCAATCTCAACCTGGTCGGCCGACAGCGTCAGTTCCAGGCCGGCCTCGACCATCGCCCGCATGAAGTAGTGACGAGGCTCGAAGTGCTCGAGCGACGCCAGGGCGATGCTTGTGAGCGAGGCGGACAAGCCAACTCCTGCCGCTAAGGGCTAAGCACGCAGCGGTGTCGCGTCCGCACCGCCTCGGGGTGGCTCTTCGCTGACGATGGAAGGCTGGGGCCTCAGAGCAATGGCCTCGGAGGGCGAAGAGCCATGCGTGTCGTTGCCTTCTTCGAACCCCAGCCGCGCGGCCACGTGGAAGAGGGGGCGCCCGCGCACCTCTGCGCCGATTCGCGCTATGTATTCTCCGAGTACCCCCAGGCTGATGAGCTGCACACCCCCGAGCCCAAGCACAGACACCAGCAGGGATGCGTAGCCTGGCACGGCCACGCCCTGAACCAAGGTCCGAATCACCGTCCACAACGCCAGGACAAGTGCACACAGCGCCACGACTGTGCCGATCCAAGTCCACACGCGCAGGGGCCATGACGACAGGGACGTGATGCCATCCCAGGCCAAACTGAGCAGGCGCCAAACACCGAAGCGGCTGCGGCCAGCACTTCGAGGTGCGCGAGCGAAGTACACAGTTGCTCGGCGAAAGCCGATCAGGGCGGTCAAGCCTTTGTGCAAGCGTGCGCGTTCAGGGTACTGCAGGACTGCCTCTACGGCGCGTCTCGAGAGCAGCTGGAAGTCGCCGCAATTGGCTGTCGGAGCCACATCCTGGGCGATCTTGCGAAGCACCCAGTAGTACGCTGCCGCGCTGGTGCGCTTTGCGAAGGTGTCGCACCGCCTGTCCACCCGCACGGCCTCGACCACATCCACGGCCTTCTCAAGCCATGCCTGGACGAGCTCGCTCACCACCTCGGGCGGATCTTGAAGGTCGGCGTCAATGGGTATGACGGCTTGGCCGCTTGCGGCTTGAAGACCGGCGATAAGCGCGGCTTCCTTGCCGAAGTTGCGGCTCAACTCGACCAGACGGATCGGAAAGCCCGAATCACGCCGGTGGATCAACCGCCGAGCCACCGCGTTAGTCGCGTCGCGAGAGCCGTCGTCAACGACGATCAGCTCGACATCGAGGTTGAAGCGGATCTGAAGGCTGCGCGCAAGTGCGCTTATCCGATGCACCAAGGCGTCGAGAGCGTCCTGTTCGTTGAAGACAGGAACTACAAGACTGAGCAGGCGCGACTCCAAGACCACGCGCAATTGTGTCGGCGTGAGCCGTCATAACACGTCGTTTGAGAGGGCCCTGCAGAGCGATTTTTTCGCGCCCCATCGCCTGCAAAAGCGGACTCAGTAGCCCAGAGGCGGTAACGCGAGCCGGCCGCTCGAGTCGAAGATGGATGGTCGAGCCAGGGCAGTCTTCTCATGATCGACCGCGAACGCACCATGTACGCTCCTGAGGACCGCAACGCTGTAGGCTTGATCGCTGTGCACCAGCGCCCACGCACCGCTGCTCATCAGCAGCTGCAAGAGCGGCGATTGGGTTTGCAAGACGGCCAGGTCCGCGCCGCTACGCTCAACCACTTCCTCCCAGCCTGGCACGCCATTGCGTGCGAAGAACCACTCAAAGAACTTGCGATCGCCGTGCAAGTCAAGCCGGCCATCGATGTATACCGGCACGCGCATGTGGTGGGCCATCCAGCCCCCCGCGGTGGTCTCGTTGAAGGCCTTGCCGGTCAGGCCGGTACGCTTAACGAACGCTGCCGCCTCCACAGGAAACACTTTGCGCGAATAGCGCTCGAGCGCTGCGGTCTGCACGTGCTGTTGTGCGAAGTGGAAAGTAGCCGCACCGGCGAGCGCGAGGCAGGCCCATGGCGCCGGCACACGCGTGCTCGTCAAGCGGGAGACCGATTCAAGCATCGGCGCCCCAGCCGCAGCTCTTGCCGCAATGGGGACCAGCGCGATCAAGGCGTAGTAGCTCTGTCGCGCGGCCAGAAGGCCAAAGACCACCACCAGGAAAGTGAACACCAAATCTTCACAACTGGGCCGCACCCGGCTTGCGGCCATGAGGAGCAGCGTACCCAGCACGCACAACAAAAACGTGGAGCCGAGTTCCGTGCCAAAGCTGGTTGGCTGCCATTCGGATATCACTCCACTCTTGGTGGTCTGGTACTGCGCGATCTCGACCACGCGCAGCCAGGACTCGTACCCCCAGGGATTCAGCAGCGTGGCCAAGAGTCCAACGAAAAGGAATCCCGCCACGCGCCAAGCCGATGTCGCACTGGCGCGAGCCTGGCTTGCCGGCGTGAGTGCCTGGGCAATGAGGGGACAGGCCAGGTGCAAGGCCAGCAGCAGCAGTCCAACCGCATAGCTGCCGTGGACGTTGGGCCACAGCGCCATCAGGGCGGCCACGCTCCACAACCAGCGTGCGTGCCAGCCTTGTGAGCGCGCGCGCTCGAGGACCAGAACCAGAAGTGCGCACAACACGAAGCTCAACACCTGTGGGCGCGCGTAGACCGAGAGATAGGGCGCCCCCAGCGCCAGCGCCAGCACCAAAGAGGGGCCGGGTGGAAGGTACAGGCAGGCTGTGCGAAAGGCCAAGGCAAGCACCGCCAAGCCCAGCGCGCTGGCCACGATCGCAGTGCCGGTGAATCCGCCAAGTTTGTATGGCAGCCCCACAGTGACCAGCTCGCCCAGCCACTGCGTGAGAAGGTAAGGTGCGCCCTCTGGCGAGAAGCTCAGCGTGTCCGCGAAGCGCAGCGACCTATGCGCCAGGATGTCTTCTGAGAGGAGCAGGTGCCAATAGAAATCTGGGCAAGCCTGACCGCTGGCTGCGGGCAGCCCCAGGATCGCGACCGCCAAGCACAAGAACGCCAGCGCTGGCTGGCTGAAGGTGTGTCTCAGGCGAGTGCACCCCAGGCGCTTGTGGGGGCGGTGCTGGTGCACTTATCTGCGGCGGCCATCGTTGCTGGCTGCGCCAGCTCCTCTTGCTCAACTTCCACTGGGACGATCTGCATCCAGTTTCCAAGGGCGCTGCGCAGTTCTTCGTGCTGCTCTGGCGTGACCGCGCTCGGGTTGACGAGCAGCAGGTGCGCACCCAGCAACACTGCAGCGCCGATGCTGGCCGGAGCATCCGCGCCTGAGCGCAGGTGCAGTCCAAGACCGAAACCCAGCTTGACCAGGATCTCACGACGCGCAGTGTGCAACTGCTTGTTCACATCACCGAACTCCACTACAAGCGTGGTCCGGTTGCGCACCAGTTGCGGCATGGCGCGCAAGGCCTGCAGCATGTCCTCATTGAGCGATTCAATGGGCAGAATCAAGCGGGGGAACACGCCCCTCTTGCCCACCCGACTGGACGCCAACACCTCCAGATACTCGGGCCACAGCGCCTTGATGTCGATGTGGTCCAAGCCGGCAAAGGCTCCCTTGCGCGATCTGGTTAGCCAGCCATAAGCCTCATGTCCACATGAGATGAGTCGAAACTGGTTCACAAAGGGCGTCATCTTTAGCTCCAAGGTCTGGTGCATTGCTGTACCTTGGGTGGCAAGTCTAGGGGCTGAGCCTTGAGATAACACATCCTGTTACAGGCATGCCAGGCGAAAAACCGGAAAAGCGGACAACGGTTACACAAGACCCCAAACCTAAGTCGGGTATGCCTGCTGCCCAAGCGGACTATCGCCAGACTGATGTCGAAAAAAGGAGAGGGGCCAACGTAATGTTGGCCCCTCGTGGGTAGTGAAAGTCGGGACGGCAAGACCGCCCCTCAGCGGCTGAACTCAACCGCATCCGCCCTCGTGTCCGCAATTCACGCACTGCGTGCAACCGTCGACCTTGTGCAGGCCGTTCGCTCCGCACTCTGGACACTTTCTTCCGTTTGCCGCGGTGTGCACCGCAGCCTTCAGGCCAAGCCCGTCTGAGGACTCGCAGGAGCAGTCCCGCTCGCCACACGCTTGAGCACCCTGAGGCTGCAGCCTGCTGGCCAGCAGCGCCACAGGCACCTGGTTGCCCAAGTCGTCAAGAAACCCGCGCTTGCGCAGGATTTCTTGCAGCGCGTAGCCGATGGCCGCGACCTCCGAGTCATGGAACATCGGCCGGCGGGCACCGCCCTTCTCGATGAACCCGAACCTCACCTGGCCCTTGTCCCAGACGGTCTGCCGCATCGCTTGAAGCGCTTTGGCTACGGACCCGCCTGAGCGGGCCACGAAGCTGAGCAGGCGCATCGCAAGCGAGACCCACTGCAACCCGTCATCACGTTGGCCTGCCGGCAGGAAGAACTCGACTGGTCGATCGACCAGCACGCGCTTGCCGTCGACAACGCCTTCGACCTGCATGAAATTCACCGTGACATACAGGCTCTTGCGCCCCTCGTAGGTCTGCAGTTCGACCTTCGACGTGATGCCCTCCAAATCACCGCTGGGACGGCTGTCGAACTGCAGGCGCAGGGGATCTGAATCACGCAAGGCTGCGGGGCCTGGCGTGAGCTCATTGGCCTGCCCTTCAGGTATCGGTGCAGCTTGGGCCTTGGGCTCTTCTTTGAGCTCTTCTTTCGGTACAACCGACAGCACAGACCCGAGGATCGAGTTGGGCCGGTAGGTCGTGATGCCTTTCACACAGCCCCATTTCCAGGCTTGCAGGTAGATCTGCTTGAACTCATCAAACGGATAGTCAGCGGGTACGTTGATGGTCTTGGAAATGGCAGAGTCGATGTAGGGTGCCACCGCCACCACCATCTTCAGGTGATCATCGGCGGACATCTCCAGAGCACCGACAAAGCTCTCGGGCAACTTGTTGGTGTCGCCGCCCAGTTGCCGATATAGCCGGTAGGCTCGATCCTCAACCAGGTACTCCTGAGTGGTCCCATCGGCTTGGCGCTTCTTCCGGCTGTAGGGCTGGTAGCTGAAGGCCGGCTCGATGCCCCCTGAGGCGTTATCAGCAAAGGCCAACGAGATGGTGCCCGTCGGTGCAATGCTGGTCAGGTGAGAGTTGCGAATGCCGTGAGTGCGGATCGCCACTCGAAGTTCCTCTGGAAGTCGCATGGCAAAGCCGCTACTGAGGTACTTCTCTGCGTCGAAGAGCGGAAAGGCACCCCTCTCCATTGCCAACGATACCGAGGCCCAGTAAGCCGAGTCACGCAAGGTCTGCGCGATGCGTGCAGCCATCTCGCGACCTTCCACACGGTCATAGCGCAGCCCCAGCATGCACAGGGCGTTGCCCAAGCCGATGAAGCCTGCGCCAACGCGCCGCTTGGCTGCAGCCTCCTTGGCCTGCTCTAGCAGGGGCCAGTGAGTCACATCCAGGGTGTTGTCCAGCATCCTCGTCAACGACCTAACCGCAGACGCAAACGTGTCGAAGTCGAATGCCGCGTTTTGCGTGAAGGGGTCCCTGACGTGTTGCGTGAGATCCACCTGCCCCAGACAGCAACAGCCATTAGGGGGTAAAGGCTGCTCACCACAGGGATTGGTCGCCTCGATCTTCTCGACGTACCCAAGGTTGTTCTCGCGCTGAATGATGTCCCCGAACAGGACGCCTGGCTCGGCGAACTCGTAGTTCGAGAACATGATGAGGTTCCATAAGTCCGTCGCTTTGACAGTCCTGTAGACCCACACCTCGCGTCCAGCGTCGAAGCGGGCATCCGGAAACACCTTCTGGTCTGGCGCCTTCTTGTGGACCAAATCCCAGTCAGCGTCTGCGGCGACCGCCTCCATAAAGGCGTCGGACACTCTCACCGACAAGTTGAAGTTGTTCAGCTGTCCTGCTGTTCGCTTGGCCGAGATGAACTCTTCAATATCCGGGTGCGAGCAGTCGAGCACCGCCATCTGGGCGCCGCGACGAGCGCCTGCGGACTCAACCGTGGTGCACGAGCTGTCGAAGACCCGCATATACGACACCGGTCCAGAAGCTCTGCTCTGCGTCCCCTTTACCAACGACCCCTTGGGGCGAATGGCGCTGAAGTTGAAACCGACCCCGCCACCCCGGCGCATGGTTTCTGCGCTTTGGGCCAGCGCTGTGTAAATGGACGGGAGGCCATCCTCTTCGCCCGTCACGGTGTCAGACACACCAACCACGAAGCAATTGATGAGTGACGCAACCAGTCCTGTGCCAGCCGCGCTGTTTATGCGCCCCCCCATCACGACTCCCAGCCGTGACTGGGCGTCCATGAAGCGCTCGGCCCACACCTGACGCTCAGGTTCAGGCTCGACAGCGGCCAGCGCAGTGGCCACTCGCCAGCGGACGTCAGAGATGGATGTCTCTGCGCCTTTGGCATACTTTTCCCGCAGGACCTCAAGAGAGATCGCCTGCGGTGCGTTCACATTCATATCCATAAGAATCTCCAGCAGCGCGTAGCGCTGCACAAATGCTTGCAGAGCGGCTCAGAAGTGAGCCTCGAACCCGTCATGCGGGCTGAAATGCAATGCGTCGCCGGAGAATGAGACGACATGAACGTGTGAGGGAGATGGTAGCGCTGCGCTAGCGGCGTTGCAAATGCACGGCCTCCGCTTGAGGCGGTGCGGAGCGGCTGCTCACCGTGCTCGTGTCTATGTCTGGGTCAGGACTGGCGAACCAGGATCAGGCCCCGCGGGCGGCGGGGCTCGTCGCCGTACTCGGTGCAGACGAGATGGCGCAGCATTGGGTCGCCGTAGGGCAGGAACTCTTTGGCCTCGTCGTTCCAGGTGGCGCTGTCATCGGGGCCGAGGTACTCGACCAGGTCCCCGTCGCGCAGGGTGCCGTACTCGCCATCGTCGAACTCATCGTCAAATTCGCAGAACCACTGGCCGACTTCCGGCGCCACTGGGTTAAGTTGACCGTCGAAGAAGACGGTGCGAGCACTTGCGACCGCAGCCCTGGCAACGGCGGTCTCAATCATTCCCTGCTCCACCGCGCTGGGAGGCGGCCAGATACCGCTGGCTCAGAAGCCGGATGCTCGCAAGAGCTGCGTCGGCAGTCAGATGCGGGCTGTTGGCCAAAAACTGCTTCAGGAGCAGGTCAAAGACCGGCCACACGTCTGCAGGCGTGATCGGCACCGCTCTGGCATTCTTGCCTTGCCATACAGAGACGAACAGTTTGCCGCCCTCCTGGTTTTGGAGGCTGACACCTTTGTCGTTGGCCTCTCCATGATTGGACAGTTTCAAGGCAGGAAGATAGCCGGCGACCACTGCAAGCACCTGCGGGAGTTCTCGCGCAGTGAGCTGCAGTGCGACCTTCTCGCCCCAGGCGTACGACTTGGGCGCCGTGGCGGTTGCGGCTTCCAGCCTCACTGTGCGCTCGCCGCTGCGGGTCTCGTCGGCGCTGAAACAAAGCGCGGCGCGCCCGCCGTAGACATGCACGGAGTGATAAGCCGGCTCACGGCTTGCTGAGGCGGTAGGAGCATTGGCCGCAAACGCCCTGCGCGCATGAGGCCTGGTGTCTTCGTGGCCGTGGGGCTCGGCGCTCAAGGGCTCAGAGCGGTAGGGGGCCGCCACAGGTGTCAGTGCTGGCATGTCATTCAGGAGAACAAGGGTTGACCTGCTGCCCAGAGATCGGGCTTGGTTGTTGCGAACTTCCGACCAAGCGAGATCTCGTCCTTGTCCAGGGAGAGCGTTCTCATGTGCCACAAATCCGTTGGCTGGTCTGGATCGAAACCGATGTGCCATAGGACGCCGCTTTCCGGGTCGCACCAGTAGCGAAGCAGGCCTTGCGAGTCGGCTACGAGGCCAAGGCCTTCGCGCACAGTCAGGGCCGCGCCCGCATGCGAGTCCTCGGCAGCGGAGCAAACCGCCAGAAAGCCATGGAGGACTTCGGCCACGACATCGGGGAAGGAGTCGCAGGGAGTCCAGGCTACGCTGGACAAGCGAATCCACTGCGCGTGGACGTCATCACCTTCGCTGACGGGGACGAGCACCGTGATCCGGTGTACCCCGTACAACATGATTTCGCGAACGCTGGGGGAAGAACCGGTCGGCACGGTCGAACTGGAAGATTGTGTTTCTGTCATGGGTGTGCGGAGGTTTGGGAGGAGTGGTGCTCAGTGAGCGGGTATGGAGCAGATCTGCTGCTTCCAGCAGCTATCGCGCCAGATCCATGGGGCGACTGCAGGTGCCGACCACAGGCCTCGCTTGGCCTGCCGGGCGCTCAGCTCCACAGCCACGAGGCTCTTGTCGCGCAGGTACCGGCCGGAGGCAGCCTGGTTGGCCCAGGCCATGCCATCCGCGACCATTTGCCGATTGACGGACACAGATCCAACGAACAGCTCGCATATGGAGCGTTCGTAGCGGTCTTGCTCGACGCAGACTGCGCGTATCTCGTTGTTGCCTAACAGCTCTCGCAGGCGCTGGCGAGCCACGTCAGCAAAGGGCTGGCCGACTTTTCCCGCTCCCTTCTCGGGGTGCGCCGACTCGGGTGCATCGATCGATGCCAGACGAATCGTGGTCTTGGCATAGCCGTCGTGCATGAGAGTGATGGTGTCACCATCGGAAACGTGTATCGAGCGACCTCGGAGTTCACGCGCTCCAGATGAGGGCTGCTTGATCTCAGCTGCAATGGCCGGCGCGACGGCAGACACCGCCGACAGCAGATGCACGAGCACCCCTGCAGCCGCGGCAACTTCCGCGCGAGAAAGCGAGGAGCCTGCGCTCACGCTTGCCTGCGGGGCAGCCAGACCAGCACCCACGGCCGTGAGACCGCCGCACGCCACTGCGGCAGCGAAGACGAGCTTGGTGCCTCTCACTTTGAGCCGCCGCCGCAAGCAGGTGGATACAAGACCAGAGCCTGCAGCAGTCCGCGGCAGTTCTCCATCCGACCGGCAACCAGACCATCACAAAGTCGTGACAACAAGGCTCGGCGGAACTCCAGATAGCGCTGCCCCGCCAGGTGGTCTGCTGCTGGAGGGGCCGACTGCGTATCGAACGAGACTGTGGTCAGAGCGCGTTGCATATGAGTATAGGAAGCGACATTTGCGGAATACTAAAACCAGCAATCTGATAATGTCAAGCAAAGAATGAAAGAGAAGCAACATCGACATCAGGGTGATAAGCAACTACCGGAAGAGTTAACTTAACTATATGAAGCAGTCTGCAGAAAACCGCCGCAGAAAATGAAAGAGGCCACAACAAGCTTTACGCAAGTTGTGGCCTCAAGGGGTAGGTCAGACGGCTTGCCGTGGCAATCCGTCCTGCAATTGCTGCTGCGGGGCACGCAGCAGCGCGGGCACTTGAGGTGCCTTGTCTGGCGCCGGGTGGGCGCCTCTCGTGACGGCCATCGCCATCACGAAGTTGGTGAGAGGGGCGGTGCGAGGCACGGCCCAAAGCGACGTGGACTGCAGCATGGTTCACTCCATAGACAAGGCACCCAACGGGTGCGACGACTTGCGCTATGGAAGGCTTTGCGTCGCCTTGTAATGGCGCGACCTTGCTGATCCCGCTGCGACCAGAGGTAGCCGTTGGCGCCCCGCTTGAGCGAGGGCTTAGGCCTCACTGGCGCTCCGTGATTGGATTCAATTGCACTCGGACTGGACCGACGACACTGCGCTCTCGTAGTCGCTGTGCGCGCTTCGGACGCGGCGAAACTCCGAGCTACAGTCTTCGCTGTAGTCCTGAGCTTCGGCGCAATTTCTCAGCTTCCTTGCTCGATCGGCCAGTTCGGACGCTGCAGACTCCGCACGCTCCTGAGCCTCGCGGCATGCTGACGACTTTCCTGACCTGTTCTGCGCGGCCCTCACACGGCGGAAGATGATCAACACCTCTTGCTGCTCTTGCGGACTGAGCTGATCTAGCTTCTTCCTTCCGGCCATGATTTCCTGGTAGTTCCGAAGCCCGCGCTGTAGGTCCTGCGCAGTGGCTTGCGGTGCCACGGCGAAAAGCAGTAGGGGCAGAAGGATGCGGAGTCGCGATTGCATTTTGCGTGAGGCCCAACGTGTTGTAGACGACAACCTTACGCCGCTTTGCACGGCTCGTGTCGTTTGCGCAGCGCGGGCTTTCGATTTCGAGCCACCGCCAGGCCCTGTCGGCCCTGTTGTCCCTGTACGGCAAGGTGCTGCCAGCAGTTGGGCAGCCCGGCCGGGCGCTTTGGACCGCCGACGTGACGGCTGGCCGCGCCGGGGTGCAGTCGCCCGAGGCGCTGGAGCGCAAGCCCCCGTGTGGGCAAAAGCTGGGCGGCCTGCGCTAAGTCGCTCGAGGAGCCTCGGCGGGAAGCATCCGCAGCGCGTCGGGCGCGAGTGCCAGGTGCCCACAGTCCCTCACCGTTCCGACCTGGACAAAGCCATCGGCGAGCTGCTGTTCGCTGAGGTCGAGCTGGACGGGCGCCATTGGCTTGGCCCAAAACAACATGTCGGCGGCAGTCCGCACACGCTGCGAAAACGGGCGCTCGCCAGACAGAACCAGTGCGGGCCTCACGGCACTGTCCGACTCCTTGATGGCGATGACAGCCTCTGCTCCAGACAAGGCAACGGGGTCGCGCGGCAAGTACACGTCCGCCGTTCGGCCACTGGATCCGGTGTGACGCAGGCGCCATAAGAGGTAATTTGGCACCTCCTGCACCGCCAAGTCTCGCGCCTCGCTCAGCGAGCCACACTCAAAGCAGTCCTCGAGCGTACCCAAACGCCAACTTTCGACCCACAGCGATCCATCAAAGGAGATCGTCACGCCAGACACGAGGTGGGTGTCGAAGTCCCACGGGATCCTCCACTGCATCCGCTCGTCGAAGTCTGAAAGCCCGAAGATGCTACTCAGCGAGTGGCTACGAGCTTGCTGGCGTTGCAGCAAACGCTGGGACCTGTACTGCAGGTGGCGACTAAGCATCAGGACATGCTAGCGCACAATGTGTTACTTCGCAACCATGAGACGTGCGCTGCAACTCATCTCGCAATAAATGAGTATAAGTGCATTATAAAAGAAAAGGGTTGCAAAGTAGCATTCGGGGTCTTATAGTCGCGCCTGAGATCTCACGAGGACTATATTATGGCCCGCACTCGACACAACTCTTATGCGCAACGCGCGCTGACACTGATGACGGCAGCCGCACTTGCGGCCTGCGGAGGCGGAGGCGGCGGCTCGGGCGGTACTGCACAGATCTCAGGACCATCAACCCCTGTAACGCCCACAGCGCCCGTACCAGACCCCACTGCGCTGCAGTTGCAAGCGCCAGATCTGAGCGGCCTGAGCCAAGGCGCCATAGCAGCCTTGTCGTACCTCAATGAAGCTCGCGTGCGCTACGGCCAAGGCTATCTGCTGCCCAACGCAGCACTCCAAAAGGCTGCACAGGACCACTCCAAGTGGATTGCCAACGCTGAGTCCATCCCGGAAGGTGCTCACTATCAAGTGCCAGGCACGCCGAACTTTACGGGGTACTCGCCATCCGACCGTGTGCGAGCCGCAGGATATTTAGGGGCTAACACAGAGATACTTTCAGCAATTGCTGAAGGGACAACCTTTAGCACCCAGCAGGAAGCAAACGCGTCGAAGCTTTCTGGAGCAGGCTTAATGACAGCCCAAGAGCTGGGAAGGCAGTTCGCCAAAGGTCAACTGAATACCGTGTATCACCGCTTTGGAGCTCTAGGCCCCTGGAGAGATGCGGGCTACGGTGCGAGTTACTACACTCTATCGCGCGCAACAAACCTGGGAGATTACACAGTATCGTCTACGGTGGGCTTATCAATGGGCTGCCAGGTACAGTGTCAGTACCCGAAGAATCCTCAATTGATGGTGTACCCGACTCCAGGGTCCGTCGCGGACGGACTAAGGTTTGGAAACGAAGTACCTCATCCTGCGCCTGATCTTGGCTTGGGTGCTGTATTCGGGTTTCCTGTAACCATAGAAGCCAGTGCTGAGATTACGTCCCTTGATTTATTCGAAATGAGAGGACCAAACGGACAAGCCATCTCCGCACGCACACACACACACAAAACAGATCCGGCAAAGCATATACAACCCAACCAAGCATTTCTCCTTCCTCTTGATTCGCTGCAACCGAACACAACATACACAGTAACGATTGAATTAAAGATAGCTGGCACGCCAGAGAAGAAGATTTGGCAATTCACTACTCCCGCAAATAATTAGATATATTCTTGTGACGCCCACAATAATAGCGCCAATTGAATACTGAAGCCGCCAAAGAGACAACAATCAAAGACTCGCGAGAGTCGCAAGTGGTGGTGCTAGCGTTGCAGGGATGAACGTGGTATCTGGGTGCTTCATCCAACTTCCGGGATACCATAACAGATCAAAATCCTAGGCCGTAGCGCCGCCTCGGTCACGATCTGGGGGTATGAGGTAACTACGACCTACCAGGGAGGCGGCTATGGGCCACGTCAATGCGGACAAAGCAGATTGATCTCGCCTGCGAGGTAATTTATATCAATACTTTAGTCTGACAGAAATGGATCGAACATACGGAAATCAGCAATAGTCCCCACTGGAGATCGCTCAATAGCCAAAACTGTTTGGTCCAAAGTACGGTGTTGACTGCAAAACACCCTGCCGGCAGTACCTTGTTGGAAATCCAAATGGCGTAAAGCCACTCCCATCGGGAACCAAAAACCCATTGTAATTGCAGGCCTGCACTGGTCTAGCCCAGCACACATACTCCACAGTGTCGCAACCATAGACGCCAGGATTTCCATTTTGACAGTCCGGAACCCTGTCTTGGCAATAACCGCCATTCACACCCTCGCACCACTCCTCTCCTTGAAGATACTTCCCTAGTGATACCTGGCTGGTCCTGGATCCGCCGGGTGACCAAGTAGAAACAGCACCAGACGTAACTGCGCTGATGATTTGGCACTGACCTTGCGCTACGACTTGCGCGCATCCACTTGTATTCCACGTAGAAGGGAAAGCGCCAACTGTCCAATCTTTAGAACCATCGGAGATGTTGCACGTTACCGCACGATCACGGAACCTGGTTCCTGTATACCCTGCATCACAGACATCCGTTTGCCTAGTGGCAGGAGCAGGAAGCGAGCAAGTTACTGCGGTCGTCGACGGAGCGCTTTCCGCACTGCATGCAGTACCGTTGCACGCCGTGACCCAGAAGTTGAATGTTCCGTTGGTGAATCCAGATGCACCAGCGCCCCCCGTGTACGAGGTACTTGTTCCCATATCAAGCGTTCCTGTCACACCAGGACCCGACATACGCAGAAGATAGCTGGTGACCGTACCGGATGCCCCCCAAGACAGACTTATGTTCTGGGTGGACTGAACGCTTGAGGAAGACGTCACCCACGCAGACGACGGAGCTGTGCGGCCACACGTTGCTCCGGCGTCGATAGTCACAGCACCGTTGTTGCACCGTGCAGTGCCCGAACCCGAGAAGCCGCTGGTCACGTTGTTTGCTGCACCAGTGCTACCGTGCCCAATGACGCTATAGCTGTACGTGCAGCTGCTACCTGATGGTGTGACGCTGCTGGCCGAACAATCCTGACCGCAGGACGCGCCACTAGAACTCCAGGTGCCATTTGTGCAGGTTGCCGTGATGCTTCCCGTATAGCCTGGCGTCGAGTCTGCGACGGTCCGGCTCTGACCACTTGGCGTGCCGGGGATCGAGAAAGAGCAAGCGCCACTTGAAAGCGTCGTGGCAGCGCAGTCTGAAACACAAGCGCTTGTGTTCCATGCCCCAAAGCTGGAGACACTCCAGCCCGTTCCTCCTGCCGGGCAGGTCACGCTGCGCGTCCTGGTCTTGGTACCAACCGACCCTGCGTCGCACGCTGCCGACTCGGACGTCGATGGCTGCTCCGCTGGGCAAGTCACCGACATTGGCGCTGAAGCTGTGGAGCATGCCGTGCCATTGCAGGCCCTGACGGACACTGACCAGCTTCCGTTGGTGAACCCATTGTTTCCGGCTAGACCAGACCAAGACGTGGATAGCCCAAACCCAATGGTGTTCGAGTAGGGGCCACTCGTGAGAGTCACCGCGTACGAGGTAACGGTGCCCGTCGCGCCCCAGGACAGGGAAATTGTCTGATCTGATGCCACGCTTGCGGGGGCGCTGATCCAGGGGTTTGCCGGCGCAACAGCCGAGCAGCTACTGGTGTCCCACGCCCCCCAGGCACCGGTCGTCCAACCCGTCGTGCCGCAAGAGACTGTCCTGGTGCGAACCGTGCTTCCGGTGAATCCCGCCGAGCATGTGCCGTTTTCAGAAGCCACAGGCCTGGTAGCGGAGGGACACAGTTCTGTGCAGGTCGCGCCAGACAGTGTCACGGTCCCGTTGGTGCAGGTCGCCAGCGCATTGCCCGAGAAACCCGATGTCGTGTTGGTAGCCGACCCCGTGTTGTTGTGGGTCAGCGCTCCAAAAGAATAGGTGCAGCTGCCTACAGTCTGTGAGCCCGCCGCGCAAGGGTTCGTCGTCGAGGTGCAGCTCGCTCCCGACAGCGAGACTGAGCCGTTGGTGCAGGTCGCCAGGGCGCTTCCCGTGAAACCGTCGGTCGTGTTGGTGGCCGACCCCGTGTTGTTGTGAGTCAGCGCTCCAAACGAATAGGTGCAACTGCCTACAGTCTGTGAGCCCGCCGCACAAGGGTTCGTCGTCGAGGTGCAGCTCGCTCCCGACAGCGTTACCGTACCGTTCGAGCAGGTTGCAGTGGCTGAACCGGTAAAGCCTGCGGTCAAGTTGGTTGCAGCACCCGTAGTCCCGTGCCCCAACGCGCCGTACGTGTAGTTGCAGCTGCCAGATGACTGCACTCCTGCCGCGCACCCAGACGCACAACTCGCGTTCGACACAGTCACCGCGCCCGCTGAACAACTCAGGTCGGCAAAGCCCGTGTAGCCCGCCGTCGCAGTGGCGGCCGTTACAGACGCACCATGCGCGAGGGCACCGTGAGAGAACGAGCAAGCTCCTGAGGTACGCGAACCAGCCACACAGCCGTCGGGATTGCAGCTTGGCGCGCTGTAGCTAAGGGCGCCATTCGTACAGGACGCCGTGATGCTGCCGCTGTAGCCGGCAGTGGAGTCCGCCACCGTGGTGCTCGTGCCACTGCTCAGTGCAGGAACCGAGAAGGAGCACGCCCCACTCGAGGTCGTGGCCGCAGCGCAGCTATCTGGATTGCAGGACGCTGCGCTGTAGCTCAGGCTGCCCGCAGAGCAGGAGGCCGTGATGCTGCCGGTGTGGCCGGCAGTGGAGTCCGCCACCGTGGTGCTCGTACCACTGCTCAGTGCAGGAATCGAGAACGAGCAAGCGCCGCTGGTCCTCGTTGTGGCGGAACAGCTATCGGCCACGCAACTCGCCCCGCTGTAGCTCAGACTGCCGTTGGAGCATGACGCCGTGATGCTGCCCGTATAGCCAGCGGTGGAGTCCGCCACCGTGGTGGTGCCGTTGTCCGCCAGAGCAGGAATCGAGAAGGCGCACGAACCGCTAGAGGTCGTTGCCGCCGCGCATGGTGGAACCACGTCAGCAACACAACTCGCAGAGCTGAATGCCAAGCTACCGTTGTTACAGGATGCCGTGATATTTCCGGTGTAGCCAGCAGTGGAGTCGCCCACAGTGGAGGTACCGTTGTGAGCCAGCGCCGGGATCGCAAACGAGCATGACCCACTGGAGGTTGTGGCGGCGGCGCAGCCAACGACGTCCAAGACGCAGGAAGCTCCGCTGTAGCTGAGGCTGCCTGCAGAGCACGACGCCGTGATGTTGCCCGTGTAGCCAGCAGTGGAATCTGCTACGGTTGTGGTGCCGTTGTGTGCCAGAGCCGGAATCGAGAAAGAGCACGCACCACTGGTCCTGCTCGTGGCCGCACAGCCATCAGCGGCGCAACTCGGTGCGCTGTAGCTCAGGTTTCCGTTCGCACAGGTCGCCGTGATGTTGCCCGTGTAGCCAGCAGTGGAGTCGGCTACGGTCGTTGCACCATTGTGCGTGAGGGCCGGAATTGAGAAGGAGCACGCGCCACTGGAGGTCGCGGCCGCCGCACAAGCATTCGTCGTCGAGGTGCAGCTCGAGCCCGACAGCGAGACTGATCCGTTGGTGCAGGTCGCCAGGGCGCTGCCCGTGAAACCCGAGGTCGTGTTAGTGGCAGCGCCCGTGTTGTTGTGGGTCAGCGCTCCAAAGGAGTAGGTGCAGCTGCCCACAGTCTGCGAGCCAGCCGCGCAGGCATTCGTCGTCGAGGTGCAGCTCGCACCCGACAGCGAGACTGATCCGTTGGTACAGGTCGCTGTGGCCGAACCGGAGAAGCCCGAGGTCGTGTTGGTGGCAGCGCCCGTGTTGTTGTGGGTCAGCGCTCCAAAGGAGTAGGTGCAGCTGCCCACGGTCTGCGAACCTGCCGCACAGGCGTTAGTCGTCGAGGTGCAGCTCGCACCTGACAGCGACACACTTCCGTTGGTGCAGGTCGCTGTGGCCGAACCGGAGAAGCCTGAGGCCGTGTTGGTAGCCGCGCCCGTGTTGTTGTGGGTCAGCGCTCCAAAAGAGTACGTGCAGCTGCCTACTGTCTGCGAACCCGCTGCGCAGGCATCCGTCGTCGAGGTGCAGCTCGCGCCAGACAGCGATACGGTCCCGTTGGTGCAGGTCGCCGTGGCCGAGCCGGCGAAGCCCGACGCCGTGTTGGTAGCCGCGCCCGTGTTGTTGTGGGTCAGCGCTCCAAAGGAATAGGTGCAGCTGCCGACAGTCCGAGAGCCCGCCGCGCACGGGTTCGTCGTCGAGGTGCAGCTCGCTCCCGACAGCGACACTGAGCCGTTGGTGCAGGTCGCCGTGGCCGAGCCGGCGAAGCCCGATGCCGTGTTGGTGGCCGATCCTGTGGCACCGTGCGTGAGTGCTCCATAGGCGTAGGTGCAACTGCCCGAAGTCTGTGCGCCCGCTGCGCAGGCATTCGTCGTCGAGGTGCAGCTCGCGCCAGACAGCGATACGGTCCCGTTGGTGCAGGTCGCCGTGGCAGAACCTGAAAAGCCCGATGCCGTGTTCGTGGCAGATCCGGTGGCACCGTGCGAGAGCGCTCCGTAGGAGTAAGTGCAACTTCCTGAAGTCTGTGAGCCCGCTACGCACGCGTTCGTCGCCGAGGTGCAGCTCGCGCCCGACAGCGATACGGTCCCGTGGGTGCAGGCCGCTGTGGCCGAACCTGAGAATCCAGGTGCCGTGTTGGTGGCCGCTCCTGTGGCACCGTGCGCGAGTGCTCCGTAGGCGTAGGTGCAAAGGCCGGAGGTCTGCGAGCCCGCTGGGCAAGGGTTGGTCGCGGCAGCGCAAATCGTGCCCGACAGCGCGACCGCACCAGCGTTGCATGTGGCGGTGGCAGAGCCGGAAAAGCCCGATGCTGTGTTGACAACCGAGGACGATCCTCCGTGCGCCAGAGCTCCCACGGGGAAACTGCATGAGCCGCTCATGACGGTTGTCGCCGCACACCCATCTGGCACGCAACTCGCTGCGCCATAGCTCAGGCTGCCGTTGGAGCACGTTGCCGAGATGCTGCCGGTGTGGCCAGGTGTTGAGTCATTCACCGTGGTGCTGGTACCGCTGGAAAGCGCTGGGACAGAGAACGTGCAGGCACCGCTGCTTGTAGATGCAGCACTGCAGGCCGCTGGCGCAGTCACCGAGTAGGTGACGCTCCTTGAAGCCGTTGAACCACTTGCGCCCGTGGCCAGCAATGTGCAGGTGGTCGAACCGGCGTTGGACGTGGAGACCGCCAGTGAGCCTGAAGAGGCAACCGCTTGCGACGCCCTTGCATTCGCGCCCGAGCAGCTCAGCACCAGGGAGCTGGCACCAGAGGCTGACCAGGTCAAGCTAACCGCCTGGCCAGTGAGGACACTCGCCGGCGCTGCCGAGAATGCGCCAATGCTCGCAAGTTCGACGCACGACTCGTTGGAGTAGGCCAGTGAGCCGTTGGAGCAGGTGGCGCGAATGCTGCCGGTGAAGCCGGGAGATGTCGTCGCGAAGTCTCCCGAGAACCCGTGAGAAAGCCCCGAGACAGCGTAGCTGCAAGCGCCACTGCTCATGGTCGTGGCAAGACAGTTTGCTGGTGCCTGGACTGTCCAGGAAGCAGACGAAGTTGCCGACGAGCCTGCACCGCCTTGCACCGTCAAAACGCAGTTGGTCAGGCCAATGGCTGATGTAGGCAGGCTGACCTCACCGTTGGCGGGCAAGGACGACTGCGACAGTGGATTGGCTCCGGTGCAAACCACGGCAGCTGAAGACGGCGTGGCGTTCGTCGAGGTCCACATCAATCGCGGCGACGCAGCGCCCTGCGCCACGAACGCGCTGCTGACGCTCGAAGTGAGCGTGGGGACCGGTGCACAGGTCGACGACAAGACCTGCCAGGAGCCGTTGTTGCAGGCAAGGCTCGCCGTTCCCCTGAAGGTCGACGAGTTCCAGTTGCTGCGAGTTACACGCCCCCCGCCACCGGTCAGGGGCAGCACGTAGGTGCAGCCCTCCACGGTCGGAAACGGCGCAGCCATCCCGAACGCGGGGCAGGAGGCGGTGGGCAGCGAAGATGCGACGTCGGTGACCTTGCAACGTGCCACGCCGTCCACCATCACGTACGTCATCCCAGGCCCGCAGGAAAACCCAGAACCCGCCCCGGGCAGGGCGCTGCCGCGCTGAATCCGGGTATTGGGTGTGTTGCTGGATGTCCCGCTGCCAGCGGTCTGTGCGTAGCTCGAAAAGGCACTGACCAGCAGGCACAGCCCCGTGAAGGCCCAGGCAATGAGATGCAACGCCGCGCGATTCACCATGACGGTCCTCAAGGCCCTGTTGGAGCGTTACGTGAGCCTCCAGCAGTCCAGATGGAGCCGCTGGGCATGGCTGCCATTTGCGCCAGGCCCAAGGTGGCGCTGGCGTAGATCGGCATCATTGAAAAACTCGCCCCTCGACTGTCGGTAGGCGAATAGAAGATCCCTGCGATGTCCAGGTGCAGCCCTTGTGCGGAGACGCGCACTGACACCACATAGCTGTCTTGCAGCGCGGTGCCCGCCAAGGACCCCGCAAAGCTCATGTTGGCCGAGACCAGGTCAAAGGCCGAGTAAAGCGAGCCACCCGACAGATAGCGCGGGTCTAGGGCTAGGTTGGGGTGGATAGTGCTTGGCGAGCCAAGATCGCAGCGACGATCAGCTGTGATCACATAGCAGGAGCCGCGCAGCGTTCCCGCCTGGTCGAAGATGTCCACGCGCAGATCGGACGTTCCACCGACAAGCCGCAACAAGGTGCCGGTGGAGGAGCCTTCTACAGGCAGCGCCAGGTTCACCAGCACCACCTTGCCCTGTCCGAATGAAGAGACCCCGGCCTCCTCGATGAGCAGGCATCGAATCGTGCCCCCCTGCATGGCCCACTGGCCGGTTTGGCAGGTAAATCCCTTGGTTGCTTGGTGCGTCTGCTCGCCGGAACCGCTCTTGACTGCCACCGGGGCGGTTGCGTTATAGGGCGTGGACACGCCGCGCCAAGTTTGCAGCTTGGTAGAGCCGCTTATCCGCGCCTGGTCATTGGCGCTGAGTTGGCCAGCTGAGTTGGCATGAGTTGCGGATCCAGCCATCAGCAGGCTGGCCACCAGGATCAAGCGACGCAGCATGATGGTCAGTACTTGCAATAGGTGGTTGCGGTCCACCCGAGGTTGTAGGCCTCGGCACCGAAGGACGTGAGGTACCCCGTGCCTGAGGAGTCAGTCAGCACGGGCTGCACAGTCCATGGACCCGCGCCACTGACTCGCACCTCGAATCGATTACGGGGCGGTAGACCGCCGTAGTCGGAGCCTCCCTGAAGCGCTGCCACCACGATGTCCCTGACTCCACCGGTGCCGCACGATGGTGCGGGCACGTTGCCCTCGCCGTTGCCCGAATAGAGCTCCATGGGCACGGCTACAGGCAGTCTGTCGTTGAGGAGAACCCAGGTCGAGGCTCTGCAGACGAGCGCAGCGCCGCTGGAGGCGACGGACAGTTGGCCGTTGACCGCACAGGCGCTGCCCGCAGTCTCCTGATCCAGGCCCGCAGCGCGCCAAGTGCCTGATCTGCACACCAGCACCGTGCCACCGGCTGCACTGTCTGCGGCGAGGTCGCCTGCAGAAGTGCAAGCAGCACCTCGTGTGGCCGACAGCGTCGCGTTGATGGTCTGCGCTTGCAGGCGACCGGTCGAGCCGCTGGCCGAGATGAGGGCTGCGCCAGCACCGTTGTTGAGCTGCAGCACCCCGTTGTCGCCGTCCAGGGATGCCCTCAAAACGCCAGTAGAACTCGACAGGTTGATGCCGGAGTTGCTTACCAGGACACGAGTCACGCAGTCGGCTGCTCTGGACACCAAATCACCGTTGGCCTGCAACGCTGCCCGCAGACAACCTGCCACCGAGGAGGACCCGATGTCCGCAGACGATGTGAGTTGCCCGGAGGTTGACAGCGCACCCAAGGTGGTTGCGCCCGTCACATTGAGGGCGCCTGAGAGCGTTGTGGCGCCATTGACGGTCAGCGTCCCGGCGACGCCTGCGTTACCACCCACGCCCAAATTGCCGCCCAGCTGAGTCGCGCCAGCCACCGTCAGAGGTCCGAGGAGGTTGGGGTCTCTCAGGTCGTTGCGCCGGACGTATGCGTTGAACACCGATGTGCCGACTCCAAAGCGCGCTCCAACAAGGCCGGCGGGATTGCCGGCCACTGGGTTGGCCGCTGTCCAGCCTGCGCCAGCACCCGTGAGCACAGCCGGTGTGGTTTCGACCGAGGTGCCGGACAAACCGCCGATACGCGAGAGCATCTGGCCGATGGCCACCGTGTTGGTGTCTGCGCCGCTGTTGCGCACAAGGATGGGCTGGCTTATGTAGGCCAGCCCCGTGATGTCGCAGGCCTGGGCGACACATCCAGCAGGGGTGCGCTGAATGAGGTTGAGGAAGGTGCCCGCGTCAGTCAGCAGCGACGCGTTGGTAAAGCCGTTGGGCAGGTAGCCCATCGCAATGAGGTTGGCCACCGTCGGCTGCATGTTCTGGCCCGCTGCGGCCCCTGCGGCGAGGTTGACGCCGTTTTTGGTGACCGGAAGGTTGGACTGCAGCTCGTCGTAAAACTCGTCTGTGTAGTCCTGCAGCGCCTGCCGATAGATTTTGAGGTTGTCAGCCTCGATCTCTGCACTGCGTAGCAGTTGCGTGCGAACGATCTCTCGTTGCGCGCCCACAGCAGCCAAAGCCCCGATGAGCAGCGCCAGAGAGAGCTCGAGCATGTAGACGCCACGCTGCCCGCGCGCAGCCACCCTGCGGAAAGGTTTGAGGCGCATTGATGACGTCCAGATGCAAACAGGCTATTTTGGTAAGTATACGCACGCGCAATTTGTTTGCGCCATCATATTCAGCGGTCGCGCAACCTCAAAGACGAGACTGGACTTGGTCGAGGGGAACGGCGCCTGAGAGCCGCTGCTGGCTCACAAACAGCGTCGTTGGGGTTCCGGTGATACCCAGGCGTCGGGCCAATGCGAGGTTGCGCTCGATGGCAGCCGCCGCTTGGCATCCGCCTTGGTTGGGTTGCGGTGCCACGCCGTTGAGCATCCACTGGCGCCACACCGCAGACGGGTCGCCCGCGCACATGATGGAGCGCACATCGTCGGCCGACTTCTGCCCCAAGAAGGGCAGCATGAACGTGTAGACGCGCACGTTGGTCAGCTTGTGAAGATCCACCTCGAAGCGCTTGCAAAAGCCGCAGTTCGGATCAGCAAACACGGCGATGCGGCGCTCTCCCCTGCCCTCCTGGTGCGTGATCACTGCATCTTGAAGCGGCAACGAGTCGAACGGCACGGCAAGCGCCTTGTTGATCGCCTCCTGCGTCAGATTGGTGCGCGTGCGCATGTCGGTCAACTGCCCCTCAAGCAAGAGCGACCCCGAGGCATCGGTATAGATCATGGTTCCGCCAATGCGCACCTGCCACAGCCCCGCAACCGGCGAGGGTGCAACGTCGTCGATCTGCGGCATGCTCGGAATCAGCTGCCGCAAGGTGGATCGAATCGTCTGGGGATCTGCTTGAGCCGGCGTGGTCAGGCCGAAGGTCAGGAAGGCAGCCGACAGGGTCGATGCGGCCAGGTTGCGCCAAGGCGAGAAAGTGAACATGTGGGCTCCGGTGGGGTAAGTCTTTGGGGTGAATGCGCCAGCAGGGGCTGATGCGAGCTCAGGAAATGCGAGCTCAAGAAGACGGGCGTTGCTGGATGCGTTGCATCTGCTTGGCCGGGCTGAGTTCTTCGGTGAGGCTTTGGCTGATGTTGAGCTGGCCCACCATCATGAAAACAATGACCGCACCGCCAACGGACAGCAGCACAGCGTTGATCACACTCATCTGTCGCTCGACGACTTTTCGGACCTCCACGCTGCCCTCAAGACCCAGCCGAACCAGAACGGCGTCGAAGTTCGGATTGGTTCGCATCTGAGACGACAGCCGCGACAGCAGGACGGGCGACATCAAGCCACGGGAGAAGGCCTGCCGGTACTCGGTGGGATTGGTCTCCAGATGCTGCAAGACCTTGCGCAGGTGCCACCGCATCCAGGGCTGGGCATTTCGCCGGATGGTGGTCAGCGCATCAGTGAGCGTGCGACCGGAACGCAGCATGACCGCAAGTGCGCTGAACAGAAGGCCCACCTGGACGTCACGAAAGATGGACAGAGGCACCAGGAAGGGACACACCGGGAATAGCAGCAACGCTGTGCCCGGCGAGACGGACTCCAGGCGTGAGCGCCAGCGGCCGATCCACCTGGGAAGTGCGCGCGAGAAAGCCATGGCAATGGCGACCACGCACACCAGGGTAGTAAATCCGTGATCGGACAGGAAGGTGGCGAACGCACGCACGTAGCCGTTCAAGCCCGTCTCCCAGACGGCGGCCGGGGCAATCTTGACGATGACCGGCAGACTTTGCGTGGCCATGATGTAGGCAAAGCCGAAAGCCCCGGGCAGCAGCAGCATCGGCGGGACGGACTTCTGCAGCACCAGCGAACGCAGCAGTTTTTGCTCGCGCACGGCCTGTGCGATGCTGCGCAGCAGCGCAGGCTTGTCTTTGGCGTCATCGACGGCTGCGAGCATCATGCTGTCCGCAGGCGGCAAGGCGGGTCCGATGATGGTCGACAGGCGCACCGACTCGCCCCCAGCCAGGCGCGAACGCATGATGCGCAGCGCGGCTGCTCGCGAGCCGTTGGCCGTGGCCGGCGTCATCGAGATGCGCAGCTCCTCGTTCAGAAAGTCTCGCAAGGCTTCGTTGGCTGCGTAGGCAGCCGCCAACTCCTCGTAGAACTCCGCGCGTGAGCGCCAGAACGACTGCAGCTTGAGCCATGTGACGAGGCCGGCCAGCATCACGCCCCCCGCAGTTTTGGCGCGATCTCGAAGCGCCTGAACCCATCGAAGCGCTCGCACTGTCTGGGATCCACCCAGCCGCGAAGCGCCTTGTAGAGCGTGTGTTCGAAGATCGTCTTGCCCTTCATGTCGGGCGTGTCGAAGTGGCCGTCCGAGCCCTGGCGGTAATGCACCATGGCCTCGTAGTCGCGCCCCTCGCGCGTGAACTCGAGCCATCGCCGGTAGGGCAGGACCAACTCCGCCACGACGGTCACGCCCTTGGTTCCCCGACCGTTGCACTTGTCGCAGCCATGGGGATTTCGGAACCTCAGGGTGTCCGTGCCCAGCTTGAAACGCGATCGCACGCAGTCCAGAAGCTCCTGCAGATGCCAGTACTGGCTGGAGTCGCCGCCCTCGTTGAGATCGTGCTCGCTCGCGCTTTCCAGCGCGTTCTTCGCGTCGAAGCTGCAGTGCGGACACAGCTTGGGCACGAGCGCCTGGTACGCCAGCAGCGACAGGATGTTGGGGTTGGTAAGGACATCGCGGCTCATCCCGATCTCCTTGTTCGTGAGCCGGGGAACGATGCCGCTGGCCAGGTGGGCGTGTACGGTGCCCAGGGCCATGTGTCCGGTTTCCACAATCTGCTGCCCAGCTCGTGCGGTGGCTCCGTCGCGAATCTCGCCGATGATCACCATGTCGGGGTCAGCGCGCATGAGGCTGGCTACCGTCTCGTTATAGGCGCGGGAGGAGGCCGCATCGTCAGCCACGTCACGCTGCAGCGTGATCTGGTGAACGCCTCGCATGGGGTACTCGACCGGGTCTTCCATCGAGTAGATGGACATCGTGCCGTTCCCGGGATGGGACTCCACGAAGGTCTTGAGCGTCGTGGTTTTGCCCGAGCCGGTCACGCCCGAGAAGATCACGAAGCCTGCGGGCATGTTGGCGACCTCCAGCATCAGCTTGCGCTGCGACTCGGCGTAGCCGAGCTGCTCGTAGGTCAGCGTGGGCGCGTTGACGTCGCTGTTGAGCAAACGAGCGATCATCTTGGGGCCCTGATAGCCGCGCAGCGACTGGTAGCGCAAGCTGATCTGCTGGTTGCCGACTGCCCGGGGCAGGGTCATGCAGTACAGGTTTCGCCCCGCATCCCACTGGCTGGACGAGTTGCTGCCTTTGCTGGAGCCGGAGTTGAACGGCCAGGCCATGGCTTCCATCGCCTCGAGCTCGGTGTAGACGCCGTTGCGCTCGTCGCGCAGGTTCTCGAGTTCTCCGCCCACGCGGATCTGCACCAGGGCTCGGCCCCCACCGACCACCTGCACATGCAGGTCGGTCGCGCCTTCTCGGACAGCGATGTCCAGCCAGTTGAGGAAGCGCTCCCGCGCGTGGCTGCGTACCAGGGTCGGGTCGCCGGAGCTGTCGGAGCCACCGTGGCGCGAAAGGTGGTCATCCAGCAGCAGCTTGATGACGTCGGTGCTGCACGGATAGTCGCCGCCTCGCTCGAAGACGTAGCCGCTGGTGGTCAGCTTGTTGCGCAGCTGCTGCAGAACAAGCCGAAACGCGTCTTTGGTCGACACCGATGTGTCGTACAGGATGGCAGCCTTCTTCGGACCGGTCTCAATGGCGGCCAGGCAGTGCTCGAACTCCCTGGGAATTCGCATGACCTGGCGGTCGCCGACTGTCAGCAGAGCCTGGACGGTGGGCAACGCGTCGAGGCTCGTGATCGTCTTGCGCTGGCCTGGCAGGGGAGCAGGCATGGGCGCATCGCGGCCGGGCGCAAGACCTGGAGAGCTTGGCGCCGCAGCGCCGAGCTTGGGTGCGGCCACCACCGCCGTACCCGCAGCGCCAGACGGCGCAATGAAGGGAACTTCGCTTGGTGAGGTCTTTCGGGTGAAGAACATGGATGACAGGCTCATTCGAAAGTGGCGCCCACGCGCAGACGTAACACCAGTACCTCGGAACTGGCAGGTGGAGTCGCAGCGGCCAGTGCAGCAGCACGACGGCGCTTTGATGCAGCTTGGGATTGATCGGTCGGGGAAGTCAGCTTTTGTGCTCCGGCCCCAGGCGCGGGAGTCGGCGCAGGTGTTCGAACCTCCAGTTCGACCAGATCAGGTGTGATGTTCAGAATGCGCAAGCCTTCATGCACCGCACCGGGCTTGACCACGATCACTTCGCCAGTGGGCTTGATGATCTCGGCTTTGAGCGCGTACTGCGGGCCATAGATGGCGGCCACACGGTTCAGCCTCGGCGGCGCGGGGGGAGCCGGCTCAAGCACCTTCTGCAAAGCAAGCAACTCGGACGCCGGAGGAGGTGCAGAGGCCGACGGCTTGGGTGGCTGTGCCTGGGCTGGGGCAGGCGGTGGCGGGTTCAGCGCCAAAACCTTGGCCTGCAGCTCGCGCAATTGCTCCAGCATCCTCATGGAGGACAAAGCCTCCAGCGTGACAACGGGCGACGCTGCGGTGAGTGCCGCATTCAGCGAGACGCCACGCTTGGCCGGGTCTGAGGCTGTAGCAGCGCTGGCCGCGCGTGCCGCTGCAGCGGCAGCTGGGGACTGCGCGGCGGGCGCAGAAGGCCCAGACTGTTGAGCCATGGACTGCGCCGAGCAGATCGCGAGGGCGACTCCCGCCAAGGTCAGAACCCACGGCTTGCGATCATTAGCGCCCATACACAAATCCTTTGAAGGTCACAAGAACCTCGCCCTTGGCGAGGTCGACGCTGGTACTGAGGTCGCTCCACCAAAGCCGCTCAGGCGTTTGGCTCAAAACCTCTTGAGCCAGGTGCAGTGGGGCGATCACGCTGACAGGGCTGCGACTGACCAAGAGGCCCGGGCGCAGTGCACTCAACTCGACGCCTGGGGCAGCTGGCCACGGTTGAGCGGCAGTGCGCGAATAGCTGACCTCGAGCCCTGCGTTGCTCCAGCGCTGCAGGAGGGAATCCAATGCGATGGCTGCCTCTGCGCCGCCCGTGATGGCGCCAGCGGGCATGCCTGCGTTGTCCATGCGCACCTGGCGAATCAGTCGCACACGCAGCAAGGAGTCTTCGATCTCCAGTTGCTCGCCAAGTTCCTTGCGAGCCGAAGCCAGGTCTTGGGTAGTGCCCGACTCGCGCAGCCAAGAAGAGGCGCACTGCGCGGTAGCGCTGGAGCAGGTGATGCCTGTGAGCAGCCAGCCGCCTTGGCTCACCGGATACTGCTGCATCATCTTCAGCAGGTTCTGCAGGCTCTGCCGGGTGGGCCCCATGTTGGCGAGCCCTGCCACCAATGCCGCCTCGTAGCGCGGCGCCGGGTCGGCCGCGGCTGCGCGCTTGACCGCCTCAAGGCGAGCTCGCTTGGATGCGTAGTCCGCATACGCGAAGTAGCCGGCCACGGCCGCCACCAGCACTAGCAAACCAAGTGCTACCGCAACCACATTGATGGGCTTGCCCACCAGCAGGGTGGTCTTATCGGCGAGGGCGAACAGTGCTTCGTCAGCGATCAGATTCGTGTGGTCTGCACCGCCGAACGTACCCATGTCGTTGGTGAAGACGGCATACACAAACCCGGTGCCGCCAGAGGCGTAGCGCAAGGTGATTGCTTGTGCTTCCTCGATGGGCTTGATCTCGTCGATCGTCGGGATGCCGGACTCCACGACGACCACCACGGCCATCTCGCCGTTGCCCACCCGATAGGCGAGGATCGCGTTGCCGTCGCCAGCCAAGTTTGCGACCACGGCGGCCAGGCTGTGCTCACGGCTTCGGCTGAACAGCCCCTTGCCGCCCTGATCATCCAGTTCATCAGCAACCCCACTGTCATCGGCGACGTAGAGGCCGAGCGAGGTCAGCGAGTTGCGCTTGAACAGGAGGATCTTGCGTGCGTCCCCTTCGTTTGCAACACGCCGGACTTCGGCAGACAGGGCGCGCGCTGTGGACTGCAGCATCGGCGTCCAGCTCAGCCCCGCGACGAGGCTGAGATTGCCGAATCTCTTGATGACTCGAGCGGTCACAGGAGCGTCGGCCGGATGAAGATGATGAAGTGCTCGCGCTTGCGTGCGAGGCGACTTGAGCCGCCCAGCGCCATGGAGGCGTTCTCCGCGAGGCGCCGGTTGTCGGAGCTCGAGACCTCACGGGTCAGACCCGTGACCGCAACCACCTCGCCCGGGCGGATGGCCACCGGGAACTGCGCGTTGACCGCGTTGACCTTCGGGGCCTGGATCTTTTGCGCCTGTGCACCGGAGCCCACCGACACGTCGAAGATGCCAAGCAGATCCGACAAGCTCAAGCCGAACTTCAGGAGCACGGTGTTGTCGTCGAGGATCTGCGGGATAGCCACGTACTGGTCCCCAGTTGTCACCTTGTCGGTCTTCAGGCCCGGTGCCCCGACTCCAGTGGAGGAGGCTGGGCCGGGAGTGGTTTCCGAGAGGTAGTACTCGGTTGACATGCGAGAGATGCGCCCCCACTGGCGATTGAGCGCCAGCAGCGAGACCGGGCGATGCTGGGCCGCGAAGCCCTGCTGGTTCAGCGCCTGCAGAAGCACACTGGAGTTACCCAGCAATTCACTGAGCTTGTTCCCCTCGACCTTGGAGATCACCGTCATGGTGGCCATGGCGGCAGGAGCGCTGGTCAGGCTCGACGGGGCGGTGTAGCCGTTGAGCAAGGACTCGCCCGCCTTTTGCAGGATCAAAGACCAGTTCACTCCGCGCTCGTCTTCACCGGTGGTGGTCACCGAATAGATGTCGAACTGGATGTTGGCCTGGCGGCGCATGGCCGCGTTCTCGGCACGGATGTAGTCGCGCACACGAGCTTGGAACTCGCGCGGTGCCTTGACCAGCAGCCGCCCCGAGCCGTCTGTGCGGGTGACAGACGAGCCAGGCGCTTCTTGCAGCATCTCCTTCACGGCGTTTTCGATGCTGGCAAAGGGGTTCGAATCACCTTTTTCGAGGACTTCAAGCGAGGCCGATGCGGCGTTGAAGGCGCCCCCCCCGCCGGACTGTCCTTGTCCTGTGCCGGTGGAGGACATCGAGTAGCGCACCTCACCAGGAAACGAGAAGACTTCGTGAAGCTCGACGACGTAGCGCATGAGCACAACGGTGCCGTCGCGGTACTCCCAGGCAAGGCCTAGAGAGTCGGCAACCTGGTTGAGGTAGCCAGTGAGGTTGCCCCTGTAGCGCATCTCGACGTTGTCCAGCGAAACGGGCAGGAACTGCGAGACAGAGTCGGGATTTCGGGGCGGCGCGGGAGGAGCCTCGGCTGCACGCGGGCCAGCTGAGCCACCCGGATTGACAGTGGTAGCTGCGCCAGCGGCTTGTGCTGCGCCGGCGCCAGGTGCACCGGGTCGGCTCACCGCATTCAGCGGGAGCACGGGAACACCTGACGACGCGTTGGGGCTGCTGGGTTGGCCGGGCAGCGCAAGGCGTTGGACGTTGCCTGCTGGCGGCGCAGCGCCCTGGTTGGCCGTACCGCGCGTGATCTGCAAGAAAACGTCCGGCTGAATACGGATGGGCACGCCAGCCAGTCTGCTGACGCGAGCCATTGCCGTCTGCAACGACACCACTCCCCCAGAGGCGACATCGGAGAAGTCCAGCACGAAGGGCTCGGAGAAGATGCCGGGCAGCCGGTCCTCAGTGGTTGCGGGCACCATTTCTGACCCCACCCACGGAGTCGTGCCTCTGCGTGCGACGGGCATCGCTGCTTGCTGCCGCGCGAGTTTGTTGGCCTGAGTGAAGCCGCCTCTCACGTCGGCGTCGACCTGCGCGGCGATGGCCGTCTCAGGGCGGGGTGCGACTTTGGCGATCTGGCGCTCAACGCCTTGGAGCTGCTCTGAGGCTGAGGACTTGAGCGCGGTGGACTCACAGCCGGCCAGAGCTGCAACGCCGAGCGCGAGAACCAGTGGTCTGCAAATGGGGCCTCTCATGATGTGCGCCTTCACTGTGGGCAGTCTTTGGCTTGCTCGCCCTGACGCGTGATGCGCAGCAGGGCGGGCTGGTTCGGGTACTCGCACACTTCCAGCGGAAACGAGCCGTTGCGGATACCCGATGTGGAGAGCACTTGCGCAATCGCGTCGAACGCGCTGCGCGCCCGGAACGTCATGGGGGCGGTGATCAGGACGTGCTTATCAGCGTCCCACCGCAGACGCACACCATCCATGGCAGCCCACCGCTGCATGGAAGCCACCAGGCGAACATCAGCCACATGCACCTCGTAGGCGCGCATCGGTACTGCGGCGGCTGTGGCGGCTGTGGCCGCTGGTTCAGCGGTGCCAATCAAGCGAGCCGGAAGCTGAACCGCTGTGGACTCAGCCACCGTGGGTCTTTCGACTACGGCTCCAGCGGGCCCGGAAGGCACAAACCGCTGGGCCGCAGCAAGCTGTGCCGTACAAGCCAGCGCCAGCGCCAGCGTGGATGTGCGGATGGAGAACGAGTGCGGCATCAGGCACGTCCTACTGAGGTGTTTGGGTAGCG
Organism: uncultured beta proteobacterium; assembly: GCA_903885585.1. Lineage (GTDB taxonomy): Bacteria > Pseudomonadota > Gammaproteobacteria > Burkholderiales > Burkholderiaceae_C > Rubrivivax. Next base: position 7,940 of record CAISJH010000429.1, on the reverse strand, counting down.
GGGGAGGCTTGCCGGTCCACGACGAGCAGCGGTGGTGTGATTCCGGTGTTCAGCTCGACCTTCAAGCCAATCCCGGGGGGTAGCGCAGCAACGAGGCTGCGCACTGCGCCGGGAAAAGTCCCGCTCCACTTGGCAGCGACCTGCAGCTCGACGTCGCCATCGACGCGCCACAAGAGTTGCCAGCCAGCGGCTCTGGCCCAACGCTGCAGCGTCGGGCGAAGCCGGGCGCCTTGATCGAAGGACCACGACGCCGGCACGAAGGGCTCCACCGGAAGCGGCGGCGCAGGACGTTCGGCCGCAGAGCGAAAAACCAGCGGAAGAGTGCCGGCTGTGGGCGCGGCACTGTCCTGCGCAGGCTGAGCACTCAGCGCGAGGCTGGACAGTGCAAGCACCAGCACAAGGAAGTGGCGTAAGCGGCGCCGTGCGCGGCGAAGCACCCTTACAACGACGGCGGCCGCGCACACCATGTCTCAGCGCCCGATGGAATAGATCACGGCGGGCGCTCCGACGGCCTCGCAATTGGTTGCGAGGTTGGCCAAGTTGAGCGTCCCGTCCAGGGCCTTCACGTCAACGGCGTTGACCTGGATGCGCCGCGCCACGCTTTGTGTGGAGATCACCAGGTCCATGCACTGGGCTTGGGGTACGCGTGGCCAGGTCAAGTCGAGACAATCGTTGACCACCGCGCACGTCGCTGGCGCCAAGGCCAGCGTTCCGCCGTACCCGTTTTGGGCGGTGGTGCCGGTGCCGATGCGCAGCTCCTCAGGGATCGCTCGGGACTGGACCGCCAGCGCCAGGGTGGTGTTGGCGTACTGCCCGGTGCGACCAAACTGGGCACGCAGCGCGGATGCGATCTGCGTGATGAGGGTTGCGTTGTGCTGCAACTCCGCACGACGCTGGTTGCCCCGCAAGCCTGTGAAGACAGCAGCGATCAAGAGAGCCGCAATGACGAGCACGACGCTGAGCTCGACCATCGTCAGGCCGCGTTGCCGCCGCCTTCTTTGCGAATTTAGATATGACATCGGGTCAGACTCCTCTCTCAGACTGCGGGACATGAGCCTGAAGACTCAACCGCGCCCGACGCTGTAGATGATCGGCACCACACCTGCTGCTTCGCAGTTCGTGGCCAGGTTTGCAAGGTTCAGCGTGCCGTCCAGGGCCTTCACGTCCACCGCGTTCACCTGAATGCGCCGCGCCACGTTTTGGGTTCCGATCACGAGGTCCATGCACTGACTCTGCGGCACCTGCGCCCAGGTCAGGTTCATGCAGTCGTTGGCCACTGTGCAGGTCGCCGCGGCCAAGGCGATCAGCCCGCCGTAGCCGTTCTGGGCGGTGGTGCCGGTGCCGATGCGCAGCTCTTCGGGAATGGCTCGCGACTGGATCGCTAGAGCCAGCGTGGTGTTGGCGTACTGGCCAGTCCGACCGAACTTGCCCTGCAGATCTGAGGCGATCTGAGTAATCTGGTTCTGGTTGTTCTGGACTTCGACGCGGCGCTGGTTCGCGCGCAGCGCGGTGAAGACGGCCGCGATCAGCAGTGCCGCGATCACGAGCACGACGGACAACTCGACCATGGTCAGACCACGCTGACGGCCCGGCTTGCGTTGTAGTGTTACAGATTGCGTAGCGACATAACGCTGGCTGGCGTTGGATGCGTCTTGAGTAAGCATGAGGTTTACCTCGCGGTTGAAGGGACTGAAGAACGTCCAGCCGCTCAAACAATGTCAAAGTCGGCCAGGCGAAGCAATCTTAAAGGAGTCGTCGTCATAATACGCAGCACACGCAAGCAAGTTTCTTATGTTGTCGCGCAACAAGAAGGCCCGCCGCGGATGAAACCGACGGCGGGCCTGGTGGGTGCACAACTTCACTTTTGCGCCAGCGCTTGGGCAACTGGACGCGCGCTGCGGCCGTGCCGCTCAAAAAAGCCGAGGGCCTCCTGGTCGCCAAGGGACTGCAGCATCGCCAGACTGGCCATGGCCACGAGGTGGTCCGGATCCACGATCTCGCTGTGAGCCGTGGCAACGGCTCCAACGAACACGTCCGCAGCCCCAGGCGCGACGAGCTTGCCCTTCAAGGTCACGGTCTGGCGCACCGAGTTCCACGTCTCGCAAGCTTTGCCGAAACAGACTCCACGCGGGTCGCCCGCAACGACCTTGTTGAACCATCCACCGACGCCGGCCGCGTGACCGAGACCAGCCAACAGGTCAGCAACCGACCAAGCTGACGGGAAAGCCACAGCGCCCAAGGCGTTGACGCCGAGCTGCCAGGCTTGGGCGCCGGAGACACCGGCTGTGCTAGCAGTTGCGCCGTCCTTGAGTTTCAGGCGGGTGCCGCGGTGGTGCACAGGGCCTCCCCGCAGCTCGATCTCACCTGCCACGATCAGCAGAGATCGTGCTTCGGTCTTGGTTGCGGCCAAGACGATTTGCTGCCGCTCGAAGGCCTCGCGCAGACGCGCGGTGAGGCTCGAAGAGCCCTCGAACTCGACCCAAACGGGCCCCATGCTCTGATCGAGGCGCACCGGCGCAGAAGCACCGATCCGTGTCTCGTCGAGCGTCAGCCGCGTCGGCTTGGCCGCGTTGGCGATCGTAGGCTGAGCCGACTCGGAGGGCTGAGCCGACTCGGAGGACTGCGCCAGCGCCGGCATGATCGCCGCCACGGCCACAAGTCCCACCGCCAGCACCAGTTGGCGCAGAGAAGAAGAAAGAGAAGGAGATTGCATTTTTGGTTCCTCTGAAGTTCAAGCCGGGACCATCCAGACTTGTGACTGAAAGGCGTTGCGCGAGCACACAAAGTTGCAAAATGTGAGGCCGTCACGATAACTCAATATAGAGGAATAACTACTTATAGCCGGCGGTGGTTATACACTCACGCAATGTTGGCGCAAGTCGTCGTTAAGTGGTCTTCGCCCCTCGGCTCAACCGGCGGCGGCAGCGCGTGGCTGTGGCGCGAGCACCTCGTGCGCGCCCATGCGGACGCTCCCTGGAGCGCGCTCAGCGTGAGTCGCGGGACTCATTCGCTGCGAATCATCAGCACAGACCCGGAGGCCAGTCAGTGGCTACGCGCCAATCTCAAGTCGCTGAGTGAGGATGCAGAGCTGGGACAACTGGGTCCGCCAAATCTGATCAGCTCGTCTGTCTGTGCCTGCACCGCGCCGCCGACAACCTACCGGGTGTCGATGGGTGTGATATCCAGGGCTGGCGAGGCTTGGCGAGGCATGGACGCAGACGGGCTGGGGGGCCAGGAACGCAAGCAGTTGGAGGACCGTTTCGCCAGGCAGATCGCGCAGCGGCTTGCGGTCTTTGGCGTTCAGATCGCCACCGACTCGCTATGTCTGGAGATCGTGGACGACGGACATGCGAGGCCCATTCGATTGCAGGGAGGCGGGAACGCTCACGCCCTCGCTCGCAAGGACATGGTGCTGCGCACGGCCTGGCGAATTCAGGGCGAACTTGCGGTGGGTGGCCTTACGCACGTCGGTTACGGAAGGCTGTTCTCGATTCGGTGATGAACGAAGCAGGAATCGGGGGCGGCGACCCCCGTACCTCTTAGTTCGAGAAGCCCAGTTCGCCGCACACGGCAAGGAATCGCTGCTCGATCCTTGGCCCGCCCGGAAGATTCAGCACACCGCAAATCTCGCGGTGCGCGGCCACCAGGCGAGTGACGACCTCCTGTGCCTGCTCAAGGTCAGCCTCGAACAGCCCGTCTTGGTGGAGCCTGCGCAGATCGACCAGCAGACTCAAGACAGGACCGACAGCTTCGGGGTCTGGGAGCAAGAAGGTGATCCAGAAGGGCCAAGCGGCGGTGAGCCCGCGCATGTAGGCGCGCACCTCTGCGATCTCTGCAAGGCTGCGACGATCGGCGTCGTAACCCTGAAACATCACGAGCAGCCGCCCCTGAATGCTGCGTGCTGACGTGTGGTTGTCCGTGATCTTCAGCAAGCGCTCCAGAGCGCTTGCCCAATGTCCCGTCTCGACCTCGCGGCGCGAAATCGCTAAAACAACCAGGTCGTGCTGGTTGCTCTCCGGCTCGAAGCCGTCTGCATCGGTCATCTGGAACATGCGTTGCTCTCGCGCTTGGCCATCACTGTCTGCCTGCCCATCTGGCAGTATGCGACGAAGAGTTGCCGCGCCGAAAGATCGGACCTGGCGGAAAGTTTCGGGTCGATCATCAGCGACAGACAGTCCTGATCATCCACGTGGACTCCTAGAGCGGATGCTGCGGCCTCGTACAGATCGTGGCCCACACCTTGGTCTTCCAGCCAGCACTCGATGTCGTTGCCGATGTCGGCGCAGCCATCGGCGCTGTCAGCGGCCTCATCCGGCTCGAACCGCACATTAACGACCCGATAGGTCCCGCCCTGGTCGTTGTACTCATCACTCGATTCAAGAGTCAGGAGGCCCCGAACATCGGGGAAACGCTCTGCCAACTGGCGCAAGATGGCGCCCGCCTCGGCTTGCGCGAGAGCATCTCGAATGGCATCAACGCGCAGGATCAGCGCTCTGGCAGCGGTCGCGCCAGCGCTGGGCAGCAGTTCTTCAGAGACCGAGGTTTCCAGGCGATCCAGCCAGGAACAGGTTTGCGTCGGGCATTCAAGTGTCAGGGACATGACTCTCCTCGTTTACGGGCTAACTGGTTGGCGTTTCAATGGTGCTGGTCGGTTGGGCTCGGGTGCGATGGAGAAGGTCGCAGCCGGTTCCCCTCGCTGAAGACGACCGCACGGTGATGGATTTCAGACAGCATCGGCATCCACCACACATCCTGAGAAGCCACTGTTCGGTGAGCGTCCCATTGACCGTCGTTGGCCGACAGGTGCACCTCGGCGCACCTGGGGGATCGCAGCATCTCCAGAACCAGGTCGTCTTGGCTGCCGTGGTGGCGAACCACGATGTTCAGATGCGACAGATCAACTGCGAACTCGACGTCTTGGGCCGCCAGCAGTTCCTCGTATTCGGCCCAATGGCTCACCAGGAGCCGATCGCCGTGGGTGGGGTACTGGCCTTCGACGGCGACACGACACGCTCCGCCCATCAGATCGTTGGCCCGCCGCGCGTTATCCAGGAGCTGGGCCATGCTGCAGTCCGCGCGAGCTCCGCTGTGTGCACTCCAGAACGCGCAGCCGAGGTGGCGGCTCATCCGCGCAGCCCTCACCCACCAATCGAAGTCGCGTGAAAAGCGCGCCAGGTCGCAAAACCGGTGCCGCTCCAAGAGCCGCACATTGGCGTGCAAGCGCAGCCGTGAATGAGGCAGCAAGGCTTGAACGGCGTCAGCGGTCGCCTCATCCAGCATACCCAGGCTCTGCGGCACCAACTGCACCTCTTGCAAGCCCAACTCACCCAGACCAGGCTCGGTGAGCGTGCCCGCTGAAGCCTCTGCAGCAGCCATCGCGGCAGCATCAAGCACCGGCTTGCCGGGGTAGCACGCCAGGGAAGTTTGAACCTTCATGCCGCGACAGCCTCGGCCGGGCCTTCGGGCACACCTTCCGCACCAGCCAGGGTATGGATGTAGTCGTTGGAGTCGGTGTAGTAATCGCTGTGCTCCAGCGTGAGACCTTCGCTCGAACTGAGGGACATTACGCCCCGACCGCCATCGTTGTTCTCGAAGCCTGCGTGCCCGAAGTGGTCGATCGCCTGGTCGCAAAGCGATTCGAGCGCTTCTTGAAGAGCCATACGCTTGAGCTCAGTGCCATAGACGACCAGACGACCAAAAGGATTGCCTTCTTCCCACCGCTGCAATGCGAAGAGCATCCCAACTTTTGATCTGAGAAGTGGTTTAGCTAATCGCTGCCGCCTATCAACATCGGCGGATACAAACACCTCGAAGCCGTCGCCGCTGTCGCCAGAACCAGCGTACTCGACGCTGGCGAACTGGGCTCCGATGTGCGCCATCGCAGCCAGGCAGGCGTCGCGGTTGGCGGCGAGGATGCTGGAGCTATCCAAGGCTGCAGGGGTGACAGCCTCAAAGTAGGCCGCGGGTGTGTCGGCCACGGGGGTTGTGATCGCTACGGCCTGGTTTGTTGGGGGGTTTTGTGAATCGGTCATGGTGTGTGTGTGTGGAAGGGCGGAAAGTGCGGTGGATGCCGCCGCGTAGGCTTTAGGGCCTGATGCGCGGCGGCAAGCGTTGGGACAAGCGAGGTTCAGCGCGCGTGGCGCGAGCGCTTCGAGGCGCCGGACTGATCTGCGTGGCGGGCGTTGCTGACCTCTTCGGCCAGAGGCAACACGGCGCTGCGCGCAAAGGGCACATCGTCATCGTCGAAGTCACCGGCCGGAACGGGACGCCTCGCGGCGCTGCGCCCGCCTTGCACTGGCGCAGCCGCAGCCGCCCCCCGCTGGGGGGCACTGGCGGGGCCTGTCGAGCGTGACGGGGTGGAGCGCTGCTGTGCAGGCGCCGAGCGCTGCTGTGCAGGCGCCGAGCGCTGATGCTGCACGTCCGAGTTGGGGGCACCGTCTGCTTCGGGACGCCCGCCGACGAGTTGCATCTGCTCGGCCACGATGTCAGTGGCCGACCGCTCTACACCCTCCTTGTCGGTGAATGTCCGCGTCTTGAGCCGACCTTCAACGTAGACGAGGCTGCCCTTGGCGAGATATAGCCCGGCTATCTCTGCCAGCCGGTCAAAAAACGTGACGGAGTGCCACTGAGTTTCTTCAGCCCGCTCTCCAGCCTTGTCCGTCCAGCGTCGGCTGGTGGCCAGGCTCACATTGGCGACAGCAGCACCTGACGAAGTGGTGCGGAGCTCGACGTCACGGCCTAGTCGGCCCAACAAAATGACACGATTCACACTTGACATAGTTAAAACCTCTTTCGTTGTTGCGTGCCCGTGAAATCAGACCCACGATCTGACTGGCACACCCGAACTATAAAAGGTTATAACAACGTGCAACAGTTCTATTTATAAGCAGACTAAAATAGTATACATTCTTTATCGCAGACTATAACGGAAGTTATAGATGGGCACTTGGTATATGTGTCAGTGTTTCAAATCGGCATAGGGGGCCCCCGTTATCGGAGGCACCCCTGCCACACCACCCGGCATGCGGGTCCGCACCGGGCGGTTCGAGAGTTTGAGGTCATGACAGTCGTGGCACGCCCAGCCGGTCGAGGTATGCAACGGTCAACACGCTGTTGATGGCTCCACGGCTGTTACGCCACCAGCGGTGGCAGTTGCCTGCCACTTGCTTGGCTGCATCTTCCGTAGCCCCCAGCGCCTTGAGCTCCCGGTAGATCGTCGCCGGCCGCTTCCACTGCTTGAGCTGGATGGCCCTCAGGCGGTGGCGCAGCCACTCATCCAGCTCGCGCCAGACTCGGGGCGTTTGCGCCAACCCGAAGTACGCCTTCCAACCCAGCAGGTAGGTCCGAAGTTTCTCCACCACCTGCTCCATGCTGCGCCCCCCCGAGCGCCGCGTGGGCTGCCGGATCCGGACCTTGAAGTTGTCCGGCGCCTTCTTGGCCACCGCACATTTCACCTCCCGGCCCTTGGCCACCCACAGCTCATACCCCAGGAACTTGCGCCCGAAGGCGCCACCCACCGCGCTCTTGGCCTCGTTGATCTGAAGCCTCAAGTCCCCATAGAGCTTCCTGAGCCAGGCCATCACCCGCTGCCCGGCCTGGATGCTGCCCACGTAGACGTTGCAGTCGTCAGCGTAGCGCGCGAAGCTGTGCCCGCGCGCCTCCAACGCCCGGTCCACCTCGTCAAGCAGCACGTTGGCCAACAGCGGGCTCAGCGGCCCGCCCTGCGGCGTGCCCAGAGCTCGCTCCACCACCACCCCGCCATCCATGATCCCGGCGTTCAGATAGGCCCGCACCAGCCGGATTACTCCAGCATCGGCAATACGTCTTCTGAGCCTGTCAATCAGGATGTCGTGGTTGACCCGGTCGAAGAACTTCGCCAGGTCCACGTCCACCACCACGCGCTTGCCCGACTGCACGTACGCCCGAGCGGCCTTGACCGC
>CAISJH010000428.1 GCA_903885585.1 uncultured beta proteobacterium | reverse complement strand
GGCCGAGCTCAAGCTGGCGCCCCATGGAAAGCAGCTGCAGGCGGCCGGCGAGCAGGCCGGCCGGCAAACGCTGGACGCGTTTTTGCAGGTGCGAGGGCGCGACTACCGCCGGGCTTTGTCCAGCCCACTGACGGCGGAAGAGGGCTGCAGCCGGCTGAGCCCGTATCTGGCCTTTGGCACGCTGTCCATGCGGACAGTGCATCAGGCCACCGCGCAGCGCATCGAAGCCGCAGCGCACAGCGACCGCGGCGAGGAGCGTGCCTTTGCCTACGCGCTGCGCGGCTTTGCGGTGCGGCTGCGCTGGCACTGCCACTTCATGCAGAAGCTGGAGGACGAGCCGGCCATCGAGTGGCGCAACTTCGCACGCTCGGCCGACGGGCTGCGGCCGGGCGATGGCACGCCGCTGAGCGCGCAGGACGAGGAACGGCTTGCGGCCTGGTGCGAGGGACGCACGGGCTTCCCGATGGTGGACGCCTGCATGCGCAGCCTGCGCGCCACCGGCTGGCTGAACTTCCGCATGCGGGCCATGCTGGTGAGCTTTGCGGCCTACCACCTGTGGCTGCACTGGCGCGCGCCGGGGTTGTTCCTGGCCCGGCAGTTCCTGGACTTCGAGCCGGGCATCCACTGGAGCCAGATGCAGATGCAATCGGGCACCACGGGCATCAACACCTTGCGCATCTATTCACCCACCAAGCAGATGCAGGACCACGATCCGCAAGGCGTGTTTGTGCGACGCTGGCTGCCGGAATGGGGTACCGACGCCTATCCTGCACCCATCTTGGACGAACGCGCCGCTGCACAGGCGGCCAAGGAGAAGATGTACGGCCTGCGCAAGACACAGGAAGCCCGCACCGAAGCCGATGACATCCAGCACCGCCACGGCTCGCGCCTGAGCGGCCTGCCTCCGTCGGGCCAGCGCACCAGGGCAGACCCAGGTGCTGACCAGCAACCAGGTTCATCCCGCGCCCAAGCCCTCTCTGAGGCCTCGGCACCTTCGCGTCGCCGAAAACCCGCTGCCTCGTCGCCCAGCCATCACCTGCAGCGAGACCTGTTCGAATGAACCAGCGGACAAGTGATTTCAAAGGGAACAAATCCCACCTGCCCAGCAAGCCCTGCGTGGCCTGCGGGCGACCCATGAGCTGGCGCAAGGCCTGGGCGAAGAACTGGGACGAGGTGCGTTACTGCTCGGACGCCTGTCGCAAGCAACGCGGCACCCCCACCTCGAAAGCCGCCCCATGAGGCGCATCCGCCATCTCGTCCTCATCCTGGGCGACCAGCTCAACCGCGACGCCAGCACCTGGGATGGCTTCGACCCTGCGCAAGACCTCGCCTGGATGTGCGAAGCGCATGCGGAGGCCACGCACGTGCCCTCCAGCCGGCAGCGCACGGCGCTATTCCTCTCGGCCATGCGGCACTTTGCGCAGCAGCTGCGCGCTGAAGGCGTGCCGCTGCACTACCTGGAACAGCACCCCGGGGGACTGGGCGATGCGCTGGCGGCCGCGCTGCGCGAGCACCCCGCCGATCGCATCGTGCTC
>CAISJH010000427.1 GCA_903885585.1 uncultured beta proteobacterium | reverse complement strand
TTCAGCAACCTGGCACAGAAGCCGGCCAGCGACGCCGACTGGGCCGGAACCGCCAAGAAGATGGCCAACCAGGTGGCCTATGCGAAGTACTTCACCGAGACCATGGCCGTGGACTCGGTTGACCTGTCCAAGCTGCGCGCCGTGGTGGGCACAGTGACTGAGGCTTCCACGGCCACGGGTGATCTGAGTGCCGCCATCAACACCGCCATCAGCCAGTTGATTGACTCGGTGACGCCGTTGGTGTTTGCAAGCGGCTATACGAACCGGGACGTGGACACGGTCACGTTCGCGCGCGCAGGCCGTTCAGTCGAGGGCGGCTCCTTCAATTGGTATCAGGACGCTGCGGCCAATGACTGGAGCAACTTCTGGTGGAACGGCATTTCGCCGTTGACCGATACCCCACCAAGCTTCTACTTCGGCCTGGGCTTTGCCTCGTCCACAGGCGTACCGTTCATTGGCGCCTACGTCAACGCTGCCAATGACACTTCAGTAACGCTCAAGGGACAGACCAAGATGAAGATCTCGGTATGGGGCAACGACGAACTGACGAGCCGAAAAGTCCCGACCTTCACAGTGTTTGTTCAGCTGAAAGAGCCCTTCGCAGGTTGCTATGTGGAGGCCGTTGCCCCCACGATCACACCACCCGCAGCGGGCGCGCAGACCTACACGCTTGATCTGTCGAGCTTCACGATCAAGAACAACTGCGCTAACAGCGGCGTGGAGACCGCAGCCGACGTCTTCAAGAAGGCCATTGGGTCCGTTCACGTACAGGTATTGAAGGCCAACATGTTCTTCAACGGGACGGGGCCGTCACCCAACGGCATCAATATGGGTCCCGTATCTTTTGAGCCCTGATCGGGCGTCCAGCTCCAAGATTCGCCGCCCCCCAGGGCGGCGTTTTCATTCAAGGCCCGAAGGGCCGGTCACCCCAACCGCAACGCCATCACCCCCGCCACGATCACCGCCGCCCCCAGCGCCCGCTGGGCACCGAAGCGCTCCTTGAGCATGAGCGTGCCCAGCACGGTGGCAAACAGCACCGAGGTCTCGCGCAGCGCGGCCACGCTGGCGACGGGGGCGCGGGTCATGGCCCACAGGGCAATCGCGTAGGAGCCGATGGAGGCCGCCCCGCCCATGGCCGCCAAGGGCCAGCGCTGGCGGGCGTAGCCCAGCAGCGCCTGCCGGCCAAGCGGACCGCGCCGCCACCACAGCAGCAGGGGGTAGGGGAACCCGTCGAGAACGAAGAGCCACATCACGTAGCTCAACACTTCGGTCATCGACGGCCCGGCCTGGCGCACGCCCAGGCCGTCGACGAAGGTGTAGGCAGCGATGATGGCGGCGTTGGCAAAGGCAAAGGCCAAGGCCTTGCCGTGATGCAGCGCCTGACCCGGGTGCGCCAGCCCCACCAGGGCCACGCCCAACGTGATGCCGATGATGCCCAGCCAGGCGCCGGCCGAAGGTACCTCGCCGATGAAGGCCGCGCTGCCGAGCGCCACGAACAGCGGCGCCACCCCCCGCATGATGGGGTAGGTGAGCCCGAATTCGCCATGCTGGTAGGCGCCGGCCAGCGCCACGTAGTAGCCCACGTGGATGACCAGCGACGCTGCCATGAAGGGCCAGCACTGCGCAGGGGGCAGACCCACCCACAGCGCCACGGGCAGCGCCACCACCGCACCCAGGAAGTGCACCAGCGCGGTGTCCGCCTGCTTGTCGTCTGAAGACTTGACCAGCGCGTTCCAGCCCGCGTGCAACAGCGCGCCGCACAAGACGGCGAGCACCACGGGCCAGGTGAGTGTCACGGGGCGCTGACGCCGAGCGCACAGCGCCGCGCGCGGGCGATGAAGTGCGACAGTGGCGGCGTGGGCGCACCGGCCGTCTTGGCCAGATCGTCCCAGATGCGCAGGCGCACGGCATCGGGTGCACCGGGACGGGCGATGAAAGCCTGGGCCTGTTCATCGCTGAAGGTGCCACCCTGCAGCTTCAAGCTGCGCTTGGAGTCCTCGGACAGGGCATCGTGGTAGCCGGGCCGCGTGGCGCACAGGTAGCGCTTGGCGTCCACATGAAGCTGGATACCGCCAAGTACCCGCTCGCCAAACAGCCCGCGCAGGAAGGGGAGCGCGGCGTACTGGTGCACATCGTCCACCCCGCGCAGCGTGGGGGTCTCACCCAGGTCCTGCAGCAGGTGCCCCAGGTCGTGCAGGAAGGCGGCGGTCACCAGCTCGTCGTCAGCATCCTCGGCCTCAGCCAGGGCGGCGCACTGCAGCGCGTGCTCCAGCTGCGTCACGGGCTCGCCGCTGTACTGCTCCGCGCCGCAGCGGATAAACAGGGATTCGATGTCTTGGAGGGTCAGCACCTTGCGTTTCCTTCAACAGGTCAGCGTCGTTCTTCGACGATGGGCAGTTCCGCCTGGCGCAGCC